>JAGRMK010000183.1:840-21480 GCA_020441345.1 Paracoccaceae bacterium | reverse complement strand
CTTTGTGGGCGGCGGGCCAGAAGCGCCTCGCAGGCTGCCAGCCCATCGCCGATCCAGCGTTGGCACCAAGCGTCCTTGCCGCTCTGGTCCTGGCCGAATTCCGCGCCCAGATATTGCAGGGTGCGCAGGTTCTGAAGCGGATGGATCTCGCAGGCGATGACAGCGCAGAACGCGCGAACCGCCGCCCGACCATCGGGGGTGTCGGGCAACAGCCGCGGTTCGGGATAGGTTTCGTCCAGCCACTCCAGAATCGCCGGCGATTGCGTCAGGACCAGACCGTCCACCTCCAGCGCCGGGACCAGCCCCTGCGGGTTGAGCGCCCGATACGCGTCGGTTTTCTGCTGACCGCCATCCCGCGTCAGATGGACGGGCACGAACTCATACGCCACCCCTTTCAGGTTGAAGGCGATGCGGCAGCGATAGCTGGACGAACTGCGAAAATAACCGTGGAACCGGATCATCGGTGTTCCTTTCCTGGGACAAGGCATTGGCCACGCACGGGCACGGGCGCCAACTTCAGCCTTCTGCGGCCGCAATCGTCAAGCGGATCGGCGCCAACCCGTCGATGCCACCGGTGATCACATCGCCCGCGACCACCGCGCCAACACCCGCCGGCGTGCCGGTCATGATGATGTCGCCCGGGCGCAGATGGTAATAATGCGACAGGTGGCTGATCACCTCGGCTGGCGACCAGACCATCTCGGCCAGTGTGGCATCCTGTTTCACCTCCCCGTTCACCTCCAGATGAATGCGCTTGCCAGCCAGTGCGCCAGACTGCCCAGCGCGGGTCAAGGCGCCCAGAACCGCCGACCCCTCGACATCCTTTCCCAGATCCCAGGGGCGGCGGTTGTCCTTGCCATCCTGCTGCCGGTCCCGCCGCGTCATGTCCAATCCGCAGCCATAGCCGTATATTGCCTGTTCCGCCGTTGCCAGATCGGCCTTGAAGACCGGCGCCCCGATGGCAACGACCAGCTCCATCTCGAAATGGAAGTTCTGTGTGCCCGGTGGATAGGGCAGGGTTGCACCCGTCAATGTCACGGCGGATATCGCGGACTTGGTGAAATACCACGGTGCTTCGCGGTCGACGGTGCCACCCATTTCGGCGGCGTGCGCCTCGTAATTGCGGCCCACGCAAAAGATGCGCACCACCGGGTATTCGGCCTTCTCGCCGCTTACCGGGATCGTGTGGAACTCCGGCGTCTTGAACAGGGTTTCGGTCATCTTGCGCGTTCCTCGTAGTAGCCCAGCTTGTCCTGAAGCGGGCGATCATGGGCGCGAACGAGAAAGCTTTCCTCGGCCGCGTGGTGGTCGATAGCGGCAAACGGCGGGGCGGTGAACGTATCCTTGGGGCCCCAGTCGATTACCTGACCGTCGATCATGCTGCGCCCCCGTCCCTTGACGACATGGAACGCAGAAGAACACGACCGCAGCGGCGGGCGCTCTGCCTGCCCCTTGGCCAGCATCATCGCCGTGAAACCCATCGCAGGCAAGACATCCTCGCCGGTTTCGGGGTTGACGTAATCGACTTCGGCCGCGCCGCCAGTGCCGAAACGCCCGATCTGCCGCAAGGCTTGTTCGGTGCGCACCCAGGGAAACCGCGCCATCGGATAGCGCCGGGCCCGGTGGCGGCTTCGGCTGGGCACCAGACCGGCAGACCGGTATTCGACCATCGCCGCATCGGGCCGGTTGCGACGCGCCTGCAAAGGGCCTTCAACGGCATAAGAGCCTTCGAGATAATGGAACAGCGGCAGGTCCAGCACGTCCAGCCAGACAACCGGCTCTGTCCCGTCATGCCCATGCTCGTGCCAGTCGCCGCCCGGTGTCATCACCAGGTCGCCATCTTCCATTGGCAATACCTCGCCATCGACCACGGTATATCCCCCTTTGCCCTCGACGACGATGCGCACCGCCGACGGGGTGTGCACATGCGCGGGCGCGGTTTCGCCGGGCAACAGCAGTTGCAACCCCAGATACAGACTTGCGGTCGCCTGCATCGCACCGGCGCCGCGTCCGGGATCCGAGAGCACCAGAACCCGCCGCTCGGCCTTTTCGACCGGCGTCAGGTCGCCTGCTTGCAGCAGCAAGGGACGGATCGCCTCATAGGCCCAGAACCCGGGCCTGGTGGTCGGGCTCGGTTTGTCATGCGGCAGGACGTTGCGCATCATCGGCCAGAGCGGCGCGACCCCCGCGGCGGTCAGCGCATCGCGATAGGCCTTTGGCAGCTCCTCCAGCGTTCCCAGCTGCGTCATCCGATTCGCCTCCCTGATCCAATTTTGCGAAGCATGCTAACGATAAGCATACTTGTCAAATACTCCGTTCCCTGTATCCTGCCGCCATGACACCGTTCCACGCGATGCCCGGCCATCTGATCCGGCGGCTGAACCAGATTTCGACCTCGATCTTCCAGGACCGGATGCAGGCCCTGGGGCTGGATCTGACACCCGTGCAATTCGCCGCGCTGGCATGTCTCGACGACAATCCGGGCGTGGATCAGGCGACGCTGGCCGGGCTGATCGCCTATGACCGGGTGACGATTGGCGGCGTCGTCGACCGGCTGGAAACCAAGGGACTGGTAACGCGCACAGTCAACGCACGTGACCGCAGAGCGCGGCGCGTCACCCTGAGCGACGCGGGCGCAGCCCTGTTGCACAGGATCCGCCCGGACATCGAGGCCATTCAACCCGACATCCTGGCCGGGCTTTCGGACGCTGAACGCGCCGCGTTCACCGCGCTGGCCGCCAAGGCCGCAACCGCCGGCAACGACCGCAGCCGCGCGCCGTTGAAGCCGCGCGCCGCCCCGTCGCCGCTGCTCCGCTGAGGGGTGCCCACGCGCGAAAATACGCCCCTCTGCCACAGGATTTCATGCTAGGCTGATCGTTTGAACAGGGGGGCATGATGGCAGAGCGTATCACCGTGCTGATCGGCACATCCAAAGGCGTGTTTTTGCTGGAATCGGACGGGGATCGGCGCGACTGGGCGTTGCGCGGCCCGTTCTGCGACGGCTGGCCGACCAATCATGTCGTCGGCGACCCGGAAACCGGAACCCTCTGGGCGGCGTCGGGCGGCGAATGGCACGGGTCCGGCATCTGGCGATCCGAGGACAATGGCGCCACCTGGTCGTTGTCGCTGTTGTCGAACGGCACGATGGATGAATGGCTGGCGCAGGACGAGGGGATGCGCGCAATGTTCGGGCGCGGCCCGTCGCCGGATGCGCCCTTCAAAGGGCAGATCAACGCGCTCTGGTCGCTGGGCCTGAACCACGGCACGCTGTATGCCGGGGCCAAGCCTGCCGCCCTGTTCGCCAGCACCGACCGAGGCGCGACCTGGACCAAGGTGCAGGGGCTCAGCGACCACCCATCGGCGGACGGCTGGCAACCGGGGGCGGCGGGGCTGGTGCTGCATACGATCACCGGCACGCCGGAAACGCCCGACAAGATGTGGGTCGGCATCTCGGCCGCCGGGGTGTTCGCGACCGAGGACGGCGGCGCGACCTGGGAGCGGCGCAACCGGCGATCGAACACCGGGCCAGACGAACCGCACCACCACGACGACGCGCCGGGCGCCTGCGGCCATGACGTCGGGCTTTGCGTGCACAACCTGCAACGCGCGCCACAGGGGACGGGCGATCTGCTGTATCAGCAGAACCATCAGGGGGTGTTCCGGTCGTTCGATGGCGGGCGCAGCTGGGACGAGATCAGCGCGGGCCTGCCCTCGACCTTCGGGTTTCCGATTGCCGTGCATCCGCATGATCCGCAAACCCTGTGGGTGCTTCCGCTGAACGGCGACAGCCAGGGGCGCTATCCGCCCGAAGCGCGCGCCGCCGTCTGGCGATCCCGCGATGGCGGCGCGACCTGGCACGACCAACGCGCCGGGCTGCCGGGTGAGCACTGCTTTTTCACCGTGTTGCGGCAGGCGATGGCAACCGACCGCTGCGATCAGGCCGGGGTTTATTTCGGCACCAACACCGGATCCATCTTTGCGACCGCCGACGAGGGCGACACCTGGGTCGAAATCGCACGGCACCTGCCGATGGTGCTGGGCGTCGAGGTGCTGCACCGGCGCTAACGGCGCAGAGTCGCCGCGATACTGCGCGCGCGGCGACCCGGTGTGATCAGGATCGCGGCCAACACCAGCACCAGCGCGGCTCCCTGCGCCGGGTGCAGGGCCTCGCCAAAGAACAGCCACCCCAGCGCGAACATCACCGGCAGTTCCACGCTGCCCGCCATGGCGGTGCGCGCGGTGCCGATCATCGGCGAACAGACGGTATAGAGCAGTTGCGGGATCAACGCGGTGCCCAACCCGATACCGAGGACCATCAACCACCCCTTGCCATCCACCGGCATCAATGCTGCCGGAGCGGTTGTCAGCACCAGCGGCAACAGTCCGATGACAGACCCGGCCGAGACAATGCCGATCCGTGCCAGGGCCGGGATGGGGGTCAATTTGTGCACCAGCACCGCGATCCCCAACCCGAACCCCGCGGGCGCGGTCAGCGACAACAAAAGCGCCGGGATCTGCGCCGGGTCGATCGCCGCGGGCGAGGCCACGACCGCTGCCGCCACGACGATCATCAGCGCGCCGATGGTCCCGCGCACCGTCGGCTTGTCGCCGAACAGACCCCACGAGAGGATCAGCGTGAACACCGGATAGGTCATGTAGAGAACTCCGGCGGTGGAAACCGGCACGACGCGCAACGCGCTGACATATCCGACCCAGCCGAGCCCCATCGCCAGACCGACAAACAGGCCCCATAGCAGCGGGCCGCGTTCATGGCGCCAACGCCAGACCACCGGCATCAGAACCAGAACCGCCAGCACGTAGCGATAAAGCGCAACAGCATGCGGGGCCATTCCCGCTTCGGTCAACGAGCGGGCAAAGACGGGCACAAAGCCAAACCCGACCGAGGCGATGATAACGCCTAGCGTTGCCAGTCCGATACCGGGTGAAACGTGGCTGGTGAACTTGTTCATGACTTATGGCGCTATCACGGGCTCGCCAATTCGCCTAGACATTAATGTACATAATTCGCGCACGGCGACGGTTCAGACCGCACCATGCCCCGCGTTTTCCAGCCGGATCGGCTGCCCGTGCGGCGTGGCGTGGGCCGCGTCCTGCCATTGATGCGCGAGGTCGATGATCTGCCCTGGCTCAGCGATCCCGCGCGCCGACAACAGCGCTTCGAGCGCCGAAAGCCAGGCCTGCCAGTAGCGGTCATCCTCGCGCAGCGCGGCGCCCAGCGCCTGTGCCCAGGTCGGCCAGTCAAACACGCCCTGTTCGTGCAAGGCGACCGTCAGGCCGAAAACCTGCGCCTGCCAGGGCGCGTCAAAGGGCGCTTCAGGCGTTCTCAAGATATCCCTCCCACAGATCGGCGCTGATCGTCAGACCGGGCTCTGCCCCCTCGCCCCAGACCTCGCGCCCATCGAAAACCACGGTGTAAAGACGCTGCGGATGCTCGCCCAGCCCGTGCGCGTTGGTGTCGGGCAGCACGTAGCCGCCACGATCCGCCTCGATCACGCCGCTGTGCCCGGTCAGGTAACGCGGCAGGCGAGTGTGGGTTTTCGGGTGCATCTGGCGCGCCCGAACCCGGTCTCCTGGCGCATAGCGCGGCGGTGTATCGATGTCGCGATCGGTCGGTCCGCCCCGCGCCAGCGCCGCCGGAACGGCCGTGGCCGCCAAGCGGCGCGGGTGCGGCGCGGCGGGCGCTGCGGCGCCGCTTTCCAGCTCCTCGGCACTGATCAACCCGTGCCGCAGCAGCAGGACCTCCAACGCCCGGATCCAGATTTCATAGTAGCTGGACGCATAGTAGATCGCCGGATGGAGCGATTCGCGCGCGTGGCGATTTTCGTCCAGCGTCCACTGGCCCAGCGCCCCGCAGGCCAGCACGACACCCAGCGCGCGGGCCTCCCACTCGGCATGAAACAGCGGTTCGTTGTCCTCGGGCAGCACCGGGCCGAACCCCATGCGCCCGCCCAGATCCTGCGGCCCGTTCATGCCGGAACCTGTGGCTGACCGGTGCCGATCATGCTTTCGCGCGTAACCAGATCGGCCAGCGCCTCGGGGCTCAACCCCTCGGTCCCCTCGGGGCGCATCGGCACCACCAGATAGCGCAGCTCGGCGGTAGAATCCCAGACGCGAACCCCGGTGCTTTCCGGCAGATGCAGCCCGAACTCGGCCAGCACCGCGCGCGGCTCGATCACCACGCGCGACCGGTAGGCGGGCGATTTGTACCACACCGGCGGCAGGCCGAGCACCGTCCACGGGTAGCACGAGCACAGCGTGCAGACGACGACATTGTGCTGCTCAGGGGTATTGAACACGGCCTCCATATGCTCGCCCTGGCGCCCGGTGTATCCCATCGAGGCAATCGCCGCCGTCGCGTCCTCGCGCAGCCAGGCGGCGAAATCGGGATCGGTCCAGGCCCGCGCCACGACCCGCGCGCCATTCTGCGGGCCGACCTTGTGGGCATAGGTCTCGATGATTTCATCCACCGCCGCCGGATCGACCAGCCCCTTGCGGGTCAGGATCGTTTCCAGCGCCCGGACACGGGCGTCCATCGGGTCGAGGTGGTTGTCATGGTCCGGGTGATCATGGGGCATCGCTGGCATCCTGTCGGTTCATCATCGATGCTAGGCCATCGCCCGCCCGACCCGCAAGACCCGTCACGCCGCCACCGGTCGCCCCGCCGCACGGCCAGGGCGACCGCTCAGCAAGACCACGAGCATGATCGCGATATTCGCCGCGTTCCAGACGATCCCGTTCACAAACGCCCATTCATAAGAGCCGGTCAGATCATAGATCCAGCCCGACATCCAGCCGCCCAGCGCCATGCCCAGGATCGTCGCCATCATGACGAAACCGACACGCGCCCCGGCCTCGCGGGCGGGCATGTATTCGCGCACGATCAGCGCATAGGCCGGCACGATCCCGCCCTGGCTGAGACCGAAGATCAGGCTGACGATATACAGCGGCACCAATCCGTCGAACGGCAGATACAGCATCAACCCGATCATCTGCCCGACCGACCCGATCAATAGGGTGGCCACGCCCCCCAGTTTGTCTGCGACCACACCCGAGACCAGCCGCGACACCACGCCGCCCAACAACATGACCGACAGCATGTTCGCCCCGACCGTCGGGCCATAGCCAAGGTCCACACAGAGCGCGACCAGATGCACTTGCGGCATCGACATCGCGACGCAGCAGGCCACGCCCGCCGCCGCCAGCAACCACATCAGGGCCGCCGGCGAAAACGGCACCCGGCGCACGATACCCTGCGTGGCTTGTGCCTCGACCGTCAGGCTGCTTTCGGGCAGGCGGCGGCGCAGCAGGCGGGTCGCGGGGATCACCACGCCGGCAATCAGAACCGCCAACGCGACATAGACCGCGCGCCACCCCTGCTCGGTCAGCACCCCGCTCAGCGCCACGGGCCAGATCGCCCCCGCCAGGTAATTGCCACTGGCGGCGATACCCACGGCAATGCCGCGCCTGCGCCGGAACCACAACGAGACATCGGCGATCAGTGGGCCAAAGAACGCCGCCGTGCCCAGGCCGATCACGCCCTGCGCCAGCGACAGGGCCAACATCGACGGGCTCAGAGCCGCCAGCACATAACCCAGCGCCGACACGATCGCCGCCCCGGCCAGCGCCCGCGCCACGCCAACCCGGTCCACCGCGCGCCCGATCACCAGATTGCCCAGCGCAAACCCGACCATCGTCAGCGTATAGGGCAGCGAGGCATCGCCGCGCCCGCCGCCAAATTCGGCCTGAACGGCAGGCATCACCACGATCACCGACCACATGCCGGCGTTACCCACCGTCGCCACCCCCAGAGAGAAGGCGAGCCGGGTCCAGGAATAGCGGCTGTCAAGAGAATCGCTCATGCGCCGCAGTCTAGGCAAGCGGGATATGGCCCGCCAGCACAAACTGCACAGGTTAAAGGCTTTCCACCAACCCCGGCAGCGCCGCCAGATCCCTCAGGACATGCGCCGGGCGACCGTGCAGCCGGTCCAGCGGGGCGCCCTCACGGTTGACCCAGGCGGTGACGAACCCATAGGCTGCGCCCGCACTGGCATCCCACCCGTTCGACGAGACGAACAATACCTCGTCCGGCCGCACCCCAAGGCGGGCACCCACCAGATCATAGACCGACCGATGCGGCTTGAACACGCCAACATCCTCGACCGACAACAGCGCCTCGAACTGCCCCTGCAAGCCGGCCGAACGCACCGCCCCGTCCAGCATCCCCGGCGACCCGTTCGAAAGGATTGCCAACCGCTGCCCCTGCGCCGTCAAGGCCTGCAACATCCCTGGCACTTCGGGATAGGCCGCCAACTCCCAATAGAGCGCCAGCAGGCGCTCGCGCAGCGTCGGGTCGGTCAATCCGGCGGCCTCCAGCGCCCAATCCAATCCGTGCTGCGTGACCAGCCAGAAATCGACATGCGCCCCGGCCACTGCCCGCAACCAGGTGTATTCCAACTGCTTCCTGCGCCAGTCCGCGGCCAATTGCGGCCACTTCCCCGCCCAGCTTTCCGCCCCGGGCTCCGCCGCCGCAAGCCGGGCGGCGGCGCCGACATCGAACAGCGTGCCATAGGCGTCGAACACACAGGCCTTGATTTTTTTCGTCATCATCTGTCCTCAAATATCCTCAGGGGGGTGAATTGCCGCAGGCAAGAGGGGGGCGGAACGCCTCCCTACCCCGCCGCGGCGCGTCCCGCGCTGCGGCCAGAGAACAGGCACCCGCCCAGAAACGTCCCCTCAAGCGCGTTATAGCCGTGATACCCGCCGCCGCCAAACCCGGCGCATTCCCCGGCGGCGAACAGGCCGTCGATCCGGTATCCCTCGGCATCCAGGACCGCGCCGTCGAGATCGGTATGCAGCCCGCCAAGCGTCTTGCGTGTCAGGATCGACAGGCGCACCGCGATCAACGGCCCCTGGGCCGGGTCCAGGATACGGTGCGGTTTCGCGGTGCGGATCAGCCGGTCGCCCAGATAGCGCCGCGCGCCACGGATCGCCGTCACCTGCGCGTCCTTGGTAAACGGGTTGTCGATCTGCGCATCGCGCGCGGCGATCTGGGCGTGCAAACGGGTCGCATCCAGCGGAACCTCGCCCAGAGCGTTCATTCCCTCGACCAGTGCATCCAGCGTCGGCGCCACGACAAAATCGGCGCCGTGCTCCTTGAACGCTTCGACCGGGGCCGGCGCCTTGCCACCCGACCCCAGCCGCGCCTTGAGCACCTCGGCCCAGCGCCCCGAGGTCAGATCCGGGTTCTGCTCGCTGCCCGACAGCGCGAATTCCTTCTTGATGATGGATTGCGTCAGGACGAACCAGGAATAATCGTGCCCGGTGGACAGGATGCGCTTCAGCGTGCCCAGCGTGTCGAACCCCGGCAGGAACGGCGGCTCCAGCCGCTCGCCCAGAGCATCGAACCACATCGACGATGGCCCCGGCAGCACCCGAATGCCGTGATTGGGCCAGATCGGCGCCCAGTTGCGCAACCCTTCGGTGTAATGCCACATCCGGTCGGTGTTGATCGTCGCCGCCCCGGCCGCGTGCGCGATATCGATCATCGCGCCATCGACATGCGCCGGGACACCCGAGACCATGCGCCTTGGCGCCGGTCCCAACCGGTCCACCGGCCAGGCACGGGTCACGCGCTCCAGATCGCCGCCGATGCCGCCCGACGTGACGATCACCACACCCGCGCGCGCTTCGAAAGATCCGGTGACGGTGCGGCTGGACCGTTCGCCCCGCGCGACAGAGGTCGGTTCCAGAACCTCGCCCTCGACACCGGCGATGCGTCCGCCTTCCAGCACGATCCCGGTTACCCGGTGGCGAAAGGCAAATCGCATCCGTCCGGCCGCAACGTGCTCCCGCGCGAGGCGCAGGAACGGCGCCAGAACGCCCGGCCCGGTGCCCCAGGTCACATGGAAGCGCGGCACCGAATTGCCGTGCCGATGCGCCATCTCGCCGCCACGCTCGGCCCAGCCGACCACCGGGAACCAGCGCATTCCCAGGCCAGCCAGCCAGGGCCGCATCTCGGTGGCGGCAAAATCCACATAGGCCTCGGCGACGCGGCGCGGCCATTCGTCCTGCACGCGGTCGAATTGGGCCGACCCCATCCAGTCCGACAGCGCCAGGGCCCGCGAATCGCGGATCTTCATGCGCCGTTGCTCGGGCGTATCGACCATGAACAATCCACCCAGCGACCAGAAGGCCTGGCCGCCCAGGTTTTGCTCGCCTTCCTGATCGACGACCAGCACATCGGCACCGCGCGCGCAAAGCTCGCAGGCGGCGACCAGGCCCGCCAGCCCCGCGCCCACGACGACGGCATCGGATCGGATCGGAGTTGCTCGGCTCATGGCATTCCTCGCTGGCTTTTCGGCAGGCTAGTGCGCACCGGCGGTTCTGCCTAGTCTCTTCAAACCCGGTGTGGCCGCGACACCGCGCTTGCCGGCGATTGCCCCTCTGGCAGGCCGATCCGCTTGTCGCGATTGGAAAAGCACGATAGCGTGCCGCAATTCAAACGGCTGAAGCCCGGCACAGCCCCACGCAGAGGGTGGCATCGTGCAAAGCGACCGGGGCAGGCGACGATGGCGATGGACATGGCACAACAGATGATTACCTCGGCACCGGTTGCGCCGAACACGGGTGTTTCGGTGGCGCGCCTCGCGCGCGTTGCCCTGGTTTCGGTGTTGCTGCCCGCGCTGGTCGCCGGCTGCGCCATGCCGCGCGGCGCGGGATTGCGATCCGAGGTGTTGCGCGGCACCGACACCGCAGAGTCCGACGTGCAGGTGATCGCCATCACCCGCGAGTCGCTGGCCGAAATCCAGGCCTGGCCCATTCCACGCCCCGAACGCCGTCATCACTGGACAACCACCGGCGCCGCCGCGACCTCGCGGATCATTCGCGCGGGTGACACCGTGTCTCTGGCGGTCTGGGACAGCCAGCCGGATTCGCTGCTGACCACCGGCGAGCAGCGCAGCGTAACCATGCAGAGCATTCCGGTTTCGTCGTCCGGCCGGGTGTTCATTCCCTATGTCGGCGAGGTGCGCATCGCCGGGCAGACCACCGAACAGGCCCGCCGCGAGATCCAGCGCCTGCTGGAACCCATCGTGCCCGACGGGCAGGTGCAACTGGATGTCGCACCCGGCAGCCGCAACACGATCGACGTCGTTACCGGCGTGGCCCGACCGGGCCGCGTCGAACTGCCCGAGGTAAGCCCGACCATCTTGAGCGTGCTGGCCGAAACCGGCGGCATTTCCAGCACCCTGCGCAATCCGCTGGTGCGGCTGAACCGCGCCGGCGAGGCCTATGCGATCCCCGCCAGCGACCTGTTCTCGGACCCGGCGAACGACATTCAACTGCGCGGCGGCGATCGGATTCTGGTCGAGGAGGACGATCGCACGTATATCGCTCTGGGTGCCGCCGGGGCCGAACAGGTTGTCTATTTCGAACGCGAGGTGATCACCGCGCTGGATGCCCTGTCGACGATCGGCGGCCTGTCGGATACCCGCGCGGACCTGCAAGGCGTGATGGTGCTGCGCGAATACCCCGAGAGCCTGGTCAGCGCGGTCGGCGCCGCCCCGCGCAAGGCGCAGGTTGTGTTCACCTTTGACCTGACTTCGGCCGACGGGCTGTTCGCCGCGCGGCGGTTCAATATCCTTCCCGATGACGTGGTTCTGGCGACGGAATCCCCTGTTCCGATGATCAATCAGGTGGTCAGCATGATCCGCAACATCGGCATCGCCACGCGCTGATCCCCGCGGGGCAGCGGACGTGGGCCGGACGTGGCCCGGACGGGGGCCAGCCTGGTGCCCGACGGGGAGCCGGGCGAAAAAAGCGTGCGCCGCGCCACGCTTCCTCTTGCCCCTTGACCGGATGGACCGCAGATAGTCGGCGATGCCGGTGGAATCCATGTCGCAAAGCCTGTCTCCTCTTCACGCCGCCCCTACCCGCCTGCGGGTGGCCGGGCATTTCGGCGAATTGATGCAGGGGCGTCTGGGGCCCGACGGGCCACTTGCGCTGATCTCGCTGCCCTGCCCGGCGCTGTGGGTCGAATGTGCCGGGAGCTTTCCGGCCGATACGCTGATTTCGGCTGAACGGCTGGATGCACTGTGTGCGGCGCTGACACTTCCCCGGCCGATCCGGGCACCAGGGCTGAACGCGACCATGCCGCCGGGCGGCGGGGCCGGAAGCTCGACCGCCGGGCTGGTCGCGTTGGCCCGCGCGCTGGGGTTCACCGGCACGCCCGAAACGCTGGCGCTGGCCTGCGCCCGGGTCGAGGGGGCCAGCGATCCGTTGATGTTCACACATGCCGAGCGCCTGCTGTTCGCGCCGCGCACGGGCCGCATCCTGCGTCGCCTTCCGGCCTTGCCCCGGTTCGAGGTGCTCGGCGGCTTCTTTGGCCCGGTTCAGCGCACCGACCCCCAGGATGTCGCGTTTCCCGATATCGCCGATCTGGTCGCAGCCTGGCAACCGGGGCTTGGCCTTGCGGCGCTGGCCTCGCTGGCCAGCCAGTCCGCGCGCCGCACGCTGGCCCTGCGTGGGCCGACGCCGGACCCGACCGAGGGACTGGCCAAAGAGCTTGGCGCGGCGGGCTGGATGATCGCCCATACCGGCAACGCCCGTGGCCTGATCTTTGCCCCCGAAACCATCCCGCCCGAGGCGGCCGATACCCTGCGCCGGGCCGGATTTGCTGACGTGGTGCAATTTTCGGGCGGGGGCGACACATGACCTTTGCCGCCGCGATGCTGCTGGCGATGGCGATCGATGTCGCGCTGGGATGGCCAAACGCTCTGTTCGGGCGCATCGGCCACCCGGTCACCTGGCTGGGGCGGCTGATCGCGGCGCTGGATGGCGTGTTGAACCGTGCCGCGGCTCCCGGCTGGCAACGCCGGGTGCTGGGCGTGCTGGCCGCTCTGCTGACCATCGGGCTCAGCGGCGGTCTGGCCTGGGGCGTGCAGTCGTTGCTGCCGCCTGGCTGGGCGCGCACCTTGCTGATCGGGGTGCTGGCTTGGCCGCTGATCGCGGTGCGGTCGATGTATCAACATGTCGAGGCCGTCGCGAAGCCGCTGTCCCAAGGCGATCTGGATGCTGCACGGCACGCGGTATCGATGATCGTCGGGCGCGATCCCTCGCAGCTTGACAGCGCCGGGGTAGCGCGCGCCGCGACCGAAAGCCTGGCCGAGAACACCGGCGACGGGATCGTCGCACCGCTGGTCTGGGGGGTGGTGGCCGGGTTGCCGGGGCTAGCCGCCTACAAGGCGATCAATACGCTGGATTCGATGATCGGCCACCGCACCCCGCGGCACGAGGCTTTCGGCTGGGCCTCGGCGCGGATCGACGACGTGGCGAACTGGGTGCCCGCGCGGCTGACCGGACTGATCTTTGCGCTGGCGTCGTCGGCACCCCGCGCGGCGCTGCGCTGCATGCGACGGGACGCGCGCCACCACCGCTCGCCCAACGCCGGCTGGCCCGAGGCGGCGATGGCCGGTGCGCTGGGCGTGCGGCTGTCGGGGCCGCGGATCTATGGCGACCGGATCGCCCGGGAACCCTGGGTCAACGCGGGTGCGCCCGATCCCACGCCCGCCGACCTGACACGCGCGCTTGCGCTTTACCGGCGGGCGATGTTTGGTATCGCGGTCTTGCTGGCGGCGATCGCATGGGGGCTGGAATGGTGAACACACGCGACCACGGCGGCAATCTGGAAGCCGCGCGCACCGCTTTCGGTGGCGGCGACTGGATCGACCTGTCAACCGGGATCAACCGGCGCCCCTATCCGGTGCCCCCCATCCCCGCCGAATCCTGGACGGCGCTGCCCACCGCAGACGCCCGCGCGGCGCTGATCGCGGCGGCGGCGCGGGCTTACGGCGTAAACCCCGGCGCGGTGCTGCCGCTGGCGGGGGCGCAAGCGGCGATCCAGCTTTACCCGCTGCTGCGCACCCCCGACCTCGCCAAGGTTCTGACGCCCACCTACAACGAACACGCCGCCGCGCTGAAGGCACAGGGCTGGACCGTGCATTCCGTGCAAAGGCTGGAGGATCTGGAGGGCGCGAAGATTGCCGTGGTGGTGAACCCCAACAACCCCGATGGCCAGTGCCACTCGCCAAAGGCGCTGCGCGATCTGGCGCAGACCGTCGGCCTGCTGGTCGTCGATGAGAGCTTTGCCGATCCGCACCCCGAGGTGTCGGTGGCCCGCCACGCCAGCGACCGGTTGCTTGTGCTGCGGTCCTTCGGCAAGTTCTACGGGCTGGCGGGCGTGCGGCTGGGGTTCGCGCTGGGTGGGGCGGACACCCTGGCAACGCTGGCCGAAATGGCTGGGCCCTGGGCGGTTTCCGGCCCGGCGCTGAGCATCGGTGCCGCCGCGCTGTCCGATCGCGCCTGGGCGCGGGACACCAGCGCACGGCTGCACGCGGATACCGCGCGGCTCGATGCGCTGGCCTTGCGGGCGGGCTGGGCGCCGGTTGGCGGTACGGCGCTGTTTCGCACCTATTCCACCCCCTCGGCCCCCGACGCGCAGGCCCGTCTGGCACGCCACCAGATCTGGAGCCGCATTTTCCCTTACAGCGACACCTGGATCCGGCTTGGCCTGCCGGATGGCGCGGATTGGCCACGGGTCCAGGCCGCGTTGACCTGACGCCCCGCGTAGCTAGTCCGTCAGACGCAGCACCAGCATTGTCAGCCCGCCCGCGACGAATGGCAGGCCCAAAGACACACCGACCCGCAAAGCGGTCAGTTTCCAGCCATAAAACCCGGCCTCCAGCGGCAGGCGCAGGATCGACAGGGTCGCCAGCGAGGTCGCGTAGGTCATCAGCACCGCCGTGCCCACTCCGACCCGGTAGAGCCCGGCAATGATCGGCAGACCGACGATGCTGCCGCCCGGCGTGATGATCCCGGCAAACCACGCCAGCGCCAGCCCCTTGAGCCCGGCACTGTCCGACAAGAGATCCTGCACCAGACGGCGGGGTAACAGGGTTTCGGCGAATCCCGCCAGCATCACCGCGATCACCAGCACCGGCAGGAATCCCAGCAGTTGCCGCAACGAGGTCTGCAAGCCGTCCCGAAATGTCCCGCCGCCCTGCGCCAGCGCCAGCCCCATCAGGATCAGCAAAGCGCCGCCCATGACCAATGCGGTGCTTCTCATGCCTCATCCTCCGTCAGGAATTCGATATACCCGGCGTCGCCATGGATTCGCAGCCGGTCGCCGGTCTTGATCCGCATGGTCGCCTCGGGCACTCCGACAACGGCGGGAATGCCGTATTCACGGGCCACGACCGAACCATGGGTCATCAGCCCGCCGACCTCTGTCACCAAAGCCCCCGCATTGACAAAGAGCGGCGTCCAGCCGGGATCGGTAAAGGGTGCGACCAGAATTTCACCAGGCGCGAGGGTCTCGACGCCCGGATCGCGCACCACCCGCGCCACACCGGAATAGACGCCGGCCGACACAGGGCTGCCAATCAGCGCCCCATTCGGCGCGCCGATGGACAAAAGCGAGGGGCGGGGGATCTCGCCCGCGCCGGTCATGACGCGCGGCGGGGCCTTGCGGGCATGGACGGCATGGGCGGCGCGGCGTTCATCGGCCAGATCGCGCAGATCCGTCACGCGTCCGCTCAAAGCGTCGCGCAATTCGGGTACGGTCAGGAACCACAGATCCCCGGCCTGCGCCACGATCTTGCGGTGGGCAAAATCCTGGGCGATGTCCAGCAGCAGGGTTTTCACCTCGGCGAGCACCTGGATCATCAGGAACTTGTGATGTTCGCGCAGCGGCATGAAGGCCCGCGACACCCGGATGAAGCGGCGCGCCAGGCCGCGCTTGTGCCATCCGATCCGCGCCGGAAGCGCCCGCGCGGCCAGATCCGCGGCGGCGGTCAAGGCGGCGTAGTGGCGGCGATGCGCGCCGGGCGCGGTCTGGGCAGTCATGCCGGTGATCATTTGCACCAGCGACGCCGGATCCTCATGCCAACGCGGGCGACTGATGTCGATCTCGGAAGGGCCCCGCGCTCCGTAGGTATCCAGAAACTCGTCCAGCGCCGCCAGAAACCCGGCGCCACCGGGCAGCGCCCGGACCCCCGCGAGACGCTGCGCGACGGGCCGGGCCGTGTCGGCAAGAGCATCGAGGACCTGGGGCGACTGCCGCGCCAGATCCGCCAGATCGCCCAGCGCCAGGTTCATTTCCGTAACGACATTGCCGACCACCCCGCGTTCGATATCTGTGACCAGCGCGGCGTTTTCGGGCCCGGCCAGCCGGTGCAACTGGCGCTGCGCCACCATCCCGGCGATCATCTGCGGCACCCAGGCCCCGGCAACCGGCAGCACGCCGCGCAATGCGTCGAGAGCCGCTTCGAGCCGCTGCGCATGATCTCGGGCCGGATCATGCAGGTCCCGTCGCACCTGCCTTACATAGGCGTCCATCTGGCGCGTGACCTCAAAGGCCGTATCCGCGGGCGGAGCCCACAGCAGCAGGAACCCCGGCACCCGGATCGCTTGCCGCCTGAGCTGGCGCACCAGGGTCAGCGGGTTAAAGCGCGGGCCTTGGGCGCGAAAGGCTGGACGCCCTGCAAGCTCACGCACGGCGGCCTGCGACAATTGATCGGCCAGGCCAAGGAACCGTGTCACCACCCGTCTCCCCAGCGGATGCCGCAAGATCGGGCTGAGATCGGCATACAACCGACCGCCGACATCTTGCAGATACCGGAACTCGCCCGCCGCATTCAGGCCGATGGGCGGGAAGTATTTCCAGATGGAAATCGCCAGCGGCGGCATTGCGTCGGTCATCACCTGCAAATGCGACAGGCTTAGAAAAATGTGCTGGCTACCGTCACCCGGCGCGACCCGTGGCAAGGGGTAAAGCGAGGTGATCGGGCGCGACTGGGTGACGAAGATCCGCCCGCCCTCGATCGCCCATTCGACATCCTGCGGCTGGCCGTAATGGGCTTCGATCCGGGCGCCCAGCTCGGCCAGATCCAGCACCTGACGATCGGTCAGGGCCGCGCGGGTTTGCTGTTCTGGCGGCAGATCGACGGTCTGCGTGCCGCCACCCGCGACCGAGAGGATGGCACGTGTCTTTGTCGCGATCTCACGGGTGACGATCAGATGGTGAGCCTTGTCCACCTTGTAGAGATCGGCGCTTACCAGCCCCGAGACCAGCGCCTCGCCCAGGCCGAAACTGGCGTCGATGGAACAGACCGTGCGGTTCTCGGTGATCGGATCGGCGGTGAACAGGATGCCGGAAAGTTCGGGCTGAACCATCCGCTGCACCACCACCGAAAGCGCCACCTGACGATGCGAAAAACCGTTCTGGATGCGGTAAAGAATGGCGCGGTCGGTGAACAGCGAGACGAAACAGTTCTTGACCTGCGCCAGCAACGCCGCCAGCCCGATCACGTTCAGATAAGTGTCCTGCTGGCCGGCAAACGAGGCATTCGGCAGATCCTCGGCGGTGGCCGAAGAGCGCACGGCATATGCCTGCCGGACTGGGCGCTTGTGCCAGGCGGCGGTGATCGCCTCGGCCAGCACCTCGGGCAGGGCGCAGCGCGCCATCAGGTCGCGCACCGCCTGCCCGGCCCGCCGCAGCGCGCCAAGATCGGCAGGGTCCAGCCCGTCGAGGCGCGTCATTACCGCATCTTCCACCGGCGCGACAAAGGCCCGATATCCGGCGGTGGTCACGCAAAACCCCTCGGGCACCGGGAAGCCCGCGCGCGCCATTTCACCCAGGTTGGCGCCCTTGCCACCCACCTCGCCCAGCGCGTGCCGGTCGATCTGGTCAAAGCCCAATACCAGCGCGGTCATGACCCCTCCGCTGTCAGCAAGCCGTCAAACATGCGCAGGATTGCGCCGCAGGCGGCGGTTTCGTCATAGCTCTTGCGCCCCTGCACCAGCACGGTGTGGGCATAGAGCATGCCGAACAGATTTGTCGCCAGATCCGCTGCGGGCACGGAATCGCGCACCGTTCCCTCGGCTTGCAGCCGCTGGAAGAACGCGGTGATCTGGGCAAAGGTCGATCGCTCGGCATCGCGCAGCGCCTGAAGATAGGCGCGGTCGTCGTCGCTGCCGGAATGGAGCAGCCGGACCAGCGCCCCGTTCCCGGCCATGTAGCGCAACAAGAACCGCGTCAGGGCCTTCAGTTGCGCCGCGGGCGCCCCTGCCCCGACCGGCAGGCCATGCAGGGTCGCGTTTGGTGCATGCGCGGCGATGAAGGCACGGATCAACCCGTCCTTGTCACCGAACCGCCGGTAAATGGTGGCAACACCGACATCGGCCTCTCTCGCGATATCGTCGAGGGTCGCGGCGCGAAACCCGTGCCGGGCCGCAGCCCGCAGCAGGCCCTGCATGATCCGGCTTTCGGTGTCGGCGCCAAGATCGGCCTGCCCACCGTGCGACGCCAGTCGCGTCAGGATCGCCGCCTTGTTGCCAAGCTTCTGATACAGGGTGCCGCGCGACACGCCGGCGCGTTGCGCAAGCTCGGTCATCGACAGCCGAGCGCCTTTTTCCCGATGCAGCGCGCGGGCGACAGAGAGCAGGGCGGCAGGGTCGGATGCGGGCATGAAATCAACATACGATAGTTCGCTCTATCACATGTTCTGACCCCTTTTGCGCCGCCAATCAAGCGCGAACGCGGAGCTTTCGTGCGCGACTTCCCCTTGCCGGAACGAGGTCAAGATGCTCTAACTGTCGCTCATAACATAAAGGGAGGTTCTTCTCATGAAGCACAATGTACTTCTGGCAGCTGCGTTTGCCCTCACCGCATCGCCGGTCTTCGCGCAAATGCAACTGTCCATCGCCACGGGTGGCACTGGTGGTGTCTATTACCCGATGGGCGGCGGCCTGGCCGAGATCATCAACAACCATATCGAAGGCTATTCGGCGACCGCCGAAGTCACCGGCGCCTCGGTTGAAAACATGGGTCTGATCGCCACCGGCGACGCCGATCTGGCGATCGGCCTTGCCGACACCGTGCAGCAGGCGCAGACCGGCACCGGCCGTTTCGAGGGTCAGCAACTGGAGATGATCCGCGGCGTGGCCTCGCTCTATGCCAACATGGTGCAGATCGTGACGCTGGCCGACAGCGGCATCACTTCGCTTGACGATCTGCGCGGGCGTCGTGTTTCGATCGGCGCGCCGGGTTCGGGCACCGAGGTCAACGCCGGCGCGATCCTGAGCGCGAACGGCATTTCCTATGACGACATCGACGAGCAGCGCCTGAACTTCAACGAAACCGCCGATGCGCTGGCAAATGGCGACATCGACGCCGGGTTCTGGAGCGTCGGCGCGCCGACCTCGTCGATCCTGAACCTTGCGACCACGCAGTCGATCGCGATGCTGTCGCTGTCCGACGACGAGATCGCGGCGGCCATCGCGGCGGACCCGATCTTTGCGCAGACCGTGTTGCCGGGGGGGCTCTATACCGGTGTCGACACCGATACCGCCGTTCTGGGTGTGCCGAACGTGCTGGTCGTGTCGTCCGAGATGTCGGACGATCTGGCTTATGCCATCACCCGTGCGATGTTCGAGAATATCGCCGAATTGCAAGCCGTTCACCCGGCTGCGAACCAGACCACCGTCGCCTTTACCCTCGCTGCCACCCCGGTTCCGCTGCACCCTGGTGCGATCCGGTACTATGAGGAAATCGGCGCCGAGATCCCGGCCCGTCTGCGCCCGTGAGGGGGCCTTCGTGCCGCTGAAACACGGGGGGCGGTTCGCCGCCCTCCTGCTCTGTCTGTCGGTTGCCCCGGCGCATGCCGGGCAATTGACCGTCAGCCTCGCTGAAACCGGCGATGTCCTGGCCACCCTGCCCGTCGCCGAGGGCGCGGGCTGGTGCATCCTGTGGAACCATTCCGTGCAGGGCTTCGAGGTCGAGGACTGCTATCGGAACCGCGCCGGGCGCATGGTTCTTGTCCGGTCTCACCTACCCGATTTTGCCGCCGGGCTCGATCACATCCCGGGACGGGGGCGTCAGATTTCCGACGGGCACGGCGGCTACTGGATCGAAGACATCGACGAGCCCGTGCCCGGTGACGCCTATATCCTGCGCCCCGGCCGTCCCAGCGTGAACCACCGCCTGCGCACCGCCGACACCGAGATTTCGCTGACCGCGCTGGCCGAACACGCCCGCGTCAGAATCGCCCTCCAACCCGGAGCCGCCCCATGACCGCCGAAGCCCAGCCCCCACGCCCAAAGCGCACGCCGATCCTGTCTGTGATCGCGGTCGTCGGGATCGCGCTGTCCCTGTATCAGCTTGCCATCGCGGGGGGCTTTCGGACTGCGGGCTTTCTGCCCTTCGAACTGTTTGAAACCGGCCTGTTCTTTTTGCGGCCAATTCACCTGGGCTTCGTGCTGGTGCTCTGTTTCCTGATCTACCCGGCATTCGGTCAACAGCGCCCACGCGGGCTTCTGGGATGGCTGATCGACGCGCCGTTGATCCTTGGTGCGGTGCTGGTGGGGTATTGGGTCCCCGCCAATATCGACACCATCGCCAATTCGATCTTTCCGCGTGACATCGATGTCTGGATCGGCTGGCTGACGGTCCTGTTGGTGCTGGAAGCCGCGCGGCGCGCGGTCGGGTTTTCCATGACGATCATCGCGGTGCTCTTCATCGCCTATGCCTTTGCCGGGCGTCGCGGCGAATTGCCTTGGCTGGCC
>JAGRMK010000183.1:0-833 GCA_020441345.1 Paracoccaceae bacterium | reverse complement strand
ATTTCATGCCCGGCATCATGAACCACCGGGGCTATTCGCTGGAGCGGGTCGCCAGCCAGATGACACTGGGCGCCGAGGGGATCTTTGGCATCCCGCTGGGCGTCGCCGCGACCTTCATCTTTGTCTTCGTGCTGTTCGGCGCGGTGCTGGAAGTAACCGGCGCGGGCAAGTTCTTTATCGACCTTGCCTATGCCACCACCGGCAAGCAGCGTGGTGGGCCGGCCAAGGCGGCGGTGATCGCTTCGGCGGGAATGGGGTCGATTTCCGGGTCGGCGATTGCCAATGTCGTAACCACCGGCGCCTTCACCATCCCGTTGATGAAAAAGCTGGGCTATCGCCCCGCGCAGGCCGGCGGAATCGAAGCCGCGGCCAGCACCGGTGGCCAGATCATGCCGCCGCTGATGGGCGCGGGCGCGTTTCTGATGTCCGAATTCACCCAGACGCCCTATGTCGATATCGTCCTGATCTCGATTTTCCCGGCGATCCTGTATTTCGGCGCGGTCTATCTGCTGGTTCATATCGCGGCCGTGAAACAGGGCATGACCGGGATGGATGCCGCCGACCTGCCACGCACGCGCTCTGTTCTGGCCGAGGGCTGGCATTTCCTGTTGCCCCTGGTCGCGCTGGTGTTCCTGCTGGTCGCCGGGTATTCACCGATGCGCGTCGGCTTCTATGCGGTGCTGTCGATCGTCGCCGCCGCCAGCGCCCGGGCGCTGTGGATCTGGGGCGCCAGCGGCGCCTCGGTCGACGGGTTCAAGGCGATGTGCCTGTCGGGCCTGGCGAAGACGCTTGAGGCGCTGGAGCTGGGCGCGCGCAACGCGGTCGCCGTGTCG
>JAGRMK010000182.1 GCA_020441345.1 Paracoccaceae bacterium | reverse complement strand
CGTTGAAGATCCGTGAGATCATCGTCTGCGGGCATTATGGCTGCGGCGGCGTGAAGGCTGCGACCGAGGATTTTCTGCACGGTCTGGCCGATCACTGGCTGGAACCGATCCGCAGGCTGGCGCGTGCATATGCCGTTGACCTGGCGACCGCGCCAGACCCCGAGGCCCGCCGCGACCGGCTGGCCGAACTGAACGTCATCGAGGGGGTGCGGCGCATCGCCGAAACCCCGATCCTGCAACGCGCCTGGGAAAACGGGGTCAGCATAAGAGTTCATGGCTTGATCTACGGGCTCAAGAACGGGTTGCTGCGCGATCTCGATTGCACGGTCGGCCCCGGTCATTTTCTCAAGGAAGCGATGTCATGAGCGTTCTTCCCCGCCTGAGCGAGCCTGGCTGTGGGTGTGATGCACCGCATGCGGTGTCGTCGCTGGTCAGCATCGACGAGGCACTGGCCCGCATCGCGCATTCCGTTGTGCCGGTTGCAGGCGATGACACCGTGCCGTTGCATCAGGCGGTTGGCCGCGTGCTGTCGGCGCCGGTTCTGGCGCGCGCCGCGGTGCCGCCCTTCGACAATTCGGCGATGGATGGTTATGCCTTGAACACCGGCGACCTGACCGGTGCCGGTCCCTGGCGTCTGACGGTCTCGGATCGGGTGCCGGCGGGCAAGGGGGCGTTGGTGCCGCTGGTCCGGGGCAGCGCCGCGCGCATCTTTACCGGCGCTCCGGTCCCGGCCGGGGCGAATGCCGTGGTCATGCAAGAGGCCGTGCTGAGGCAGGGCGATCAGGTTCTGATCACCGATTTGCCCGCGCCGGGCACCAACATTCGCGCCACCGCCGAGGATCTGGCCGAGGGGGCGTTGATCCTGCCCGCCGGGCATCGGTTGCGGCGGCGCGACATTGCTGCCTGCGCCGCGGCGGGGGCGCAAACCGTGCAGGTGCGGCGTCCGATCCGTGTTGCGCTTCTGGTCACGGGCGACGAGGTGCAAGCCGCGGGCACGCCGCTGAACGCGGCCTGCATCTGGGATGTGAACACCCCGATGTTGCAGGCCGAAATCGCGTCGCCCGCCGTCGCGCTGGTCGAAACCCTGACCGGCGCCGATGATCGCGCGGGTATTGGCGCGCGCATCGCCGCATTGGCCGGAACCGTGGATCTGATTGTCACCACCGGCGGCGTATCGGTCGGCGAAGAAGATCACGTGAAGCCCGCCCTGCGCGCGGCCGGGGCAGAGCTGTTGTTCTCGGGCGTGGCGATGAAGCCCGGAAAGCCGGTGTCTCTGGGGCGACTGGGGTCTGCGGTCTGGTTGGGCTTGCCCGGCAATCCGCTGGCGGCGTTCATGACCTGGCACTTGTTCGGAATGTCGGTTCTGGCGCATCTGGCCGGGCAGGGCAGGGCCCACGCTACGCGTCGTCATGTGGTGCTGGGCCAGCCGATCCGCCGCAATGCAGGCCGCTGCGAGTTGCGCCTTGCGCAGGTGGCCGGGTTCGACGGAACCGGCCGCGAGGTGGTCGGCTTCGAGGCCGCGACGCACTCGGCGCGGGTCGGGCGCTTGCCAGACTCCGATGGCTTTGTCATCCTGCCTGCCGAGGCCGATTATCTGAACGCCGGGGCGCTGGTCGAGTATCAGCCCTTTTGCGAAACCTGAGGACAAGACAATGAGCATTGCCTATACGATGGCGCCGGGGCGTGGCGATACCGATCTGTTGCTGCAACGGCTGGTGCAGTCGCTCGAGGGCAAGGGCCTGCGCGCGACCGGGACCGTGCAGATCAACACCGACCGTGCGGACGAAGGCCCCTGCGATATGGATGTCCTGGTGCTGCCGGACGGCCCCAGTCTGCGGATCTCGCAAAGCCTGGGCCGCAATTCCCGCGGATGCCGGTTGGACCCGGCGGCGCTGGAAACCGCGGTCGGCCTGGTTGAGGTGCGGTTGCGCGACGGAGTCGATTTCCTGGTGGTCAACAAGTTCGGCAAGCACGAGGCCGAAGGGCGCGGCTTTCGTCCGGTGATAGCCGAGGCCGTGGCCCTGGGCATTCCCGTTCTCGTAGGGCTGAACGCCTTGAACCGTCAGGCATTTCTGGATTTCACCGATGGCCTGGCGGTCGAGGTGGCGCCCGATCTGGCGAGCCTGTCGCAATGGCTGTTGCGGGCGCAAGAGGCGTGTCGCAACGCAGCGTGATGGCTGGGTTCTTGACAGGCTTTGCGGTTCCGTGACCCTATGCCCCGGTGTTTCGGGGCGCTGCCCACCCGGCAGGTCATGCGATGACGCGTCGGCGCCGGTCCTGCCCCGAAAACGGCCAGACCGGAACCAGAAACGAGTGCCCGATGCCCAAAGCCAAGAACGTCCTGTTCATCATGTTCGATCAACTGCGCTGGGATTACCTCAGTTGCGGCGGACATCCGCATCTCAAGACCCCGCATATCGACCGGCTGGCGGCAAAGGGCGTGCGGTTTTCGAATGCGCGCATTCAGTCACCGCTCTGCGGTCCGTCGCGAATGAGCACCTATACCGGGCGCTACGTGAACTCGCATGGCGCGACCTGGAACAAGGTGCCGCTCAGCGTCGGGGAAATGACGCTGGGCGATCACCTGCGCAGTCAGGGCATGGACTGCTGGCTGGTGGGCAAGACCCATATGCGGGCCGATACCGCCGGGTTGCAGCGTCTGGGTATTGATCCCGACAGCACCGTCGGCGCGCGTTTGTCGGAATGCGGGTTCGATGTCTTCGAACGCGACGACGGTCTGCGCCCCGAAGGGCCCAAGGGGATGTATGACGATCGCGGCGCCTTGCGATACAATGACTACTTGCGCTCAAAAGGCTATGACAGCGACAATCCGTGGCACGATTTCGCGAATTCGGGCATCGACGACGAGGGCAACGTGTTGTCGGGCTGGTTCCTGAACAACTCGGCAGAGCCTGCGAACATCCGCGAGGAAGACAGCGAAACGCCCTATATGACTCGTCGGGGGATGGAGTTCATCGCGGCGCAGGGCGACACCCCGTGGTGCTGCCATCTGTCGCTGATCAAGCCGCACTGGC
>JAGRMK010000181.1:766-2566 GCA_020441345.1 Paracoccaceae bacterium | reverse complement strand
CGCATCCTGACCGAGACCGACAACGCCCTGACCCGGCAATACACCGCGCTGATGGGCACCGAAGAGGTCGCGGTCACATTCACCGACGACGGAATCCGGGCGCTGGCCTCGATCGCCGCCGAGGTTAACCGCGCGGTCGAGAATATCGGCGCGCGCAGGCTCTACACGGTGCTGGAACGGGTGTTCGAGGAGCTCTCGTTTGCGGCGCCCGACCGCGCCGGGCAGGCGGTGGTGGTCGATGCCGCCTATGTCGAGACGAGCATCGGCGACCTGGCCCGTTCGGCCGATCTGAGCCGGTACGTGTTGTGACCACCAGAGGGGGCGTTGCCCCCTCGGCCCTGGCGGGCCTCACCCCCAGAGTATTTTCGGCAAGATGAAGCCGGCATGTCAGTCTTCGACGAGATGCGGCAGCAGGCGGTCACGCACCGGGTCGGGCATCGGCGCGGACTTGCGGGTTTTCGGGTCGAAGAAGACCTCGGTCAGGTCATAGGTCGCGTGCAGCACGCCGGTTTCGGCGTGGATCATCCGCATATGAAACACCGCGGATCGTGAGCCGAGGCGACGCACCGCGCCATCAATCACGAATCCGTCGCCCGCTACCAATTCCTTGATGAAGTTCGTTTCAGCCTTGGCCGAGACGACATGCACGCCGAATTCACCGGTCATCCAGGCAATCGGGATGTTCAGCGCCGTATACATGAAAAAGGATGCGTCGTCGAAGAACGGGGCGTAGTGGCGCACATTCATGTGGCCGAAAATGTCGTGGTGCCAGGGGTGCACCACCCCGCGCAACAGTTCGGGGCGGGATCTGGCGAGGTTGGCGTCAGGCATTGAGGTCTCGTTTCTGGACATAGTGGCCGTAAATCGTGGTCAGGATGCTGGCGCCGACGAGCACTGTCAGCCATTGCGCGACCGCAGACCAGATCAGCGCCAGGGTCAGAACGTGGCCGGCCAGCAGCATCGCCGGCAGGAAGATCAGCCAGCCCGCAACAACCGAAACGACGGTCAGCGCGACAAAGGACATGCCGCTGGGACTGGTTTCGACCCAGGCATCCTTGAGCCCGATCTTCTCGCCGATGGCTGCCGAAGGCAGGATCGGCGACAGACGATAGGCGAGATAGGCGGCGGGCAGATACATGATGAGGAACCCCAGCAGGCCAACGAACAGCGAGGGTTCCGCTGGATTCACGGCAACGAAGGGAAACAGCACCAGCCCGGCGATCAGCATCATCGGAATCACGGCAATGATGACAACGAACGCCAACAGGACTCCGGCCTTGAAATAGGCCCAGATCGCGACGCCGTTCCAGGCCGGCAGATAAGCGCCCGGCGTTTCCTCAAGCAGGATGAACCGATGCCAGGCAACCGCGATCCAGAGACCGAAGAGGATTTGCAGGACGCCAAGGACAAAGGCCAGGAACGACCCCTGCATGCCGTACATCATCGGCTGCTGCATCGGCTCGGACATGAAATATCCGTCGCCCGCCATAAGCGTCAGGGCCAGCTGAACGATCAGCAAGGCCCCGGCGATGCGCAACGCGGTCTCGAGATTGCCGAGCACCATGCGCACCGCGTGAACGAAGATCCTGATGCCGTCCATGTTGGCCTCCTGTTGGGTGCGCCCAGTCTAACCTTTGCCAGGCGTGCCCTGTCAATGCGTTGCGCGGTGCGCCGGGTGTTGCGCCCGGGCGACAAAGGAGATAGCCAAAGCGCGTTTCATTCTCACGGGAGTTTTCCGCATGTCCGCGCCGAAAAAAGTCGTGCTGGCCTATTCTGGCGGGCTCGATACCTCGATCATCC
>JAGRMK010000181.1:0-750 GCA_020441345.1 Paracoccaceae bacterium | reverse complement strand
AATGGCTGCAAACCGAATATGGCTGTGAGGTGATCACCTACACCGCCGACCTCGGTCAGGGCGAAGAGCTGGAGCCGGCGCGCCGCAAGGCCGAGATGATGGGGATCAAGCCCGAGAACATTCACATCCTGGATGCCCGCGAGGAATTCGTGCGGGATTTCGTGTTCCCGATGTTCCGCGCCAATGCGCTCTATGAGGGGCTTTATCTGCTGGGCACCTCGATTGCGCGGCCGCTGATTTCCAAGCATTTGGTACAGATCGCGCATGAGCATGGCGCGGATGCCGTGGCGCATGGTGCGACCGGCAAGGGTAACGACCAGGTGCGGTTCGAACTGGCCGCTTATGCGCTGGATCCGTCGATCCGGGTGATCGCGCCCTGGCGGGAATGGGATCTGACCAGCCGCACGAAACTGCTGGAGTTCGCCGAAAAGAACCAGATTCCGATCGCCAAGGACAAGCGCGGCGAGGCGCCGTTCTCGGTCGATGCGAACCTGTTGCATACCTCATCCGAGGGCAAGGTTCTGGAAAACCCCGGAGACGAAGCGCCCGACTATGTCTATCAGCGCACCGTCGCCCCCGAAGACGCGCCGGATCAACCCGAAATGGTCGAGATCGAATTCGAGCGCGGCGACGCGGTGGCGATCAACGGCGAGCGGATGACCCCGGCGGGCATTCTGACCAAGCTGAACGAGCTGGGCGGAAAGCATGGCGTTGGGCGTCTGGATCTGGTGGAAAACCGCTTTGTCGGCA
>JAGRMK010000180.1:11508-14506 GCA_020441345.1 Paracoccaceae bacterium | reverse complement strand
GGCAAGGCGCTGCGCGCGACCGAAGCGAACCGTCTGGCCTTTGAAGACCAGAAGGCGCAACTGGAAACCCGCAATCTCGAAACCCGCAACGAAGCCTCTGCGCTGTCGGCAAAACTGGATGGAACCAGCTATGTCGTGATTCGCTCGGCATCGGATTCGGGTGCGCTCTATGGCTCGGTCACGCCGCGTGACATCGCCGAGGCCGTGACCGCCGAAGGGTTCAGCGTCGATCGCCGTCAAATCATCCTGAAAGCTCCGATCAAGGCGCTGGGTCTCTATGAGACTTCGGTCGTGTTGCACCCCGAAGTTTCGTCGTCGATCACCGTCAACGTCGCCCGTTCGCCCGAAGAGGCCGAACTCCAGGCGTCGGGCAAGTCGATCCAGGATCTCGCCGCCGAAGCCGAAGCAGAAGCCGAGTTCGAAATCTCGGAACTGTTCGAGGATATCGGCAGCGCCGCGTCGGACGACGATTCGGACGAATAAACCCGGTGTTTCCGGGCAGACGGGGCGCATATCCAGGCGGGTATGCGCCCCGTTTTCATGCGCGGCCCTTGCCCGAACGCGCCGGGTGGCTTATCTTTGACCTAAATATTCCTATCCGTGCATTATTTGTCGGAGCATGAAGATGGCGATGACGGCCGAAGCCCAAACCCCTGATTTCGAGGATGTTCGCACCCTCGGGACCGCCGATCAGGCGGCAACAACCGAATGTGCCCTGCGTCCGCTGGACGACATGGTCCAGCAGGCACAGGCAGCCGCGACCTTTCTCAAGGCGCTGGCGCATGAAGGGCGGTTGTTGATCCTGTGTTACCTGTCGTCGGGTGAAAAATCGGTGACCGAGCTGGAAAATCTTCTGGGCTCGCGGCAGGCGGCGGTCAGTCAGCAATTGGCGCGGCTGCGGCTTGAGGGGCTGGTGACGTGCCGGCGCGAGGGCAAGACGATCTACTACTCGCTCGGCGATCCGCGCGCGGCGCGCACCATCGGCCTGATGTATGACATGTTTTGCGGCCAGGCCGTCGAGGGCTGAAGCCGGGCCTTGGCCGCGCCAGGCGGCCAGAAAGCGCGGTTTCGAACGCATGAGCGGAGGGATTCCTGTCACAGGGGCTTGCCAGATCGCGCAGGGGGCGCAAGGTTTGACCTGTTGATCAATCGGCCCCAGACATGCGGGCCCCGACAGGAAGGCCGACCCATGCTCGACCGTATTCAGATGCTTCACACTCTCGCTGCCGCCGCACTGGCGACAGGGCTGGCGTTCGCGGCGCAGGCTCAAGACGCCGGAACGCCCGACGACGCCCTGCTGGTGCAGCCCGGCATGCTGACCGTGGGCACTGGCGACCCGGTTTATCCGCCATGGATGATGAACGACTCGCCGGAAAGCGGAGAGGGGTTCGAGAACGCGCTGGTCTATGCCCTGGCCGCCGAGATGGGCTTTGATCGCGATCAGGTGCAATGGGTGCGTCTGACATTCGATCAAACCATCGCGCCGGGCGACAAGCCCTTCGATTTCGCGATTCAGCAGATCTCTGTGACCCCGATCCGCGCCCAGGTGGTGGGCTTCAGCCAGGTTTACTATCAGGCCGACAAGGCCGTGATCGCCTTGCCCGGCTCGCCGGTCGAAGGGGCCAGCAGCTTTGCCGACCTGCGCGCGGCGCGATGGGGTGCGGCGATCGGCACGACCGACATGGCTTATCTGGAAAACATCGTCGGTGTGACCGACGTCGCGGTCTATGATGACCAGATCGGCGTGTTCCAGGCAATGCAAGCCGGGCAGATAGACGCGACCGTTGCCGCAGTGCCGACCGCGCTCTTTGCCACGGCGGTGCAGATCCCCGAGGCCGCCATCGTCGCGATCCTGCCGCCCGATGCGCATGACGAAGGCCATGGGCTGCTGTTCGAACACGGCAATCCGCTGATCCCCTGGGTCGATGCGGCGCTGACCCGGCTGGTCGACGCCGGCACTGTGCAGGATCTGGTCAATACCTGGCTGGTCGCCGATCCGACGCTGCCGATCATCACCGAATGATCCCCAGCCACCCCGACACCCCGCCGCCGCCGCCCCGGCGGCGGGGATTTGACTGGCGCGCCGCGCTGGTGCCCGGCCTGATCGGCGCGATCAGCATTGCCGTGGTTTTCGGCACGCTGGCGTGGCTGGTAGCCACGAACGAGAACTGGCCGCGCATCCAGGCGCAATTCTTCAATCCCGAGCACATGATCGCGGCTGCACCCCGGGTGGCGCGCGGATTTCTGATCAACATGCAGGTCTGGCTGATCGTGATGGTCGCCATCGGCCTCTGGGCGCTGGTGCTTGCAGTGATCCGCAGCTTGCGCGGGCCGTGGTTTGCGCCGTTCCGGCTGATGGTGGTGCTGTATATCGACCTGTTTCGCGGGCTTCCGGCGCTGTTGCTGGTGATCCTGTTCGGGTTCGGCATCCCGGCGCTGCGCATCGCGGGCCTGCCGAATTCGGGTCTGTTCTGGGGCGGGGTGGCGATGGTTCTCAGTTATTCGGCCTATGTCTGCGAGATATACCGCTCGGGCATCGACGCGGTCCACGAAGGCCAGCGCGCGGCTGCCCATGCGCTGGGGCTGAGCGAGTGGCAGGTGATGATCTACGCGATCTTGCCGCAGGCGCTGCGCAATGTCCTGCCGTCGCTGATGAATATCGTCGTGGCGTTGCAAAAGGACGTGGCGCTGCTGTCAGTGATCGGCGTGCGCGACGCGGTGCGCGAGGCGCAGATCTATACCGCGGGGACGTTCAACTACTCCTCGCTGGTGGTCGCCGCGCTGCTCTTTCTGCTGGCGACGATCCCGATGGCGCGGCTGGCCGACTGGATCACCCGGCGCGACCGGGCACGGCGGTTGCAGGTGGCGGGGTAGCCATGGCGCAGCCTGTTCTGGAAATCCGTGGCCTGACCAAGTATTTCGGCACCCACCTGGTGCTGGACCGCGTCGATCTGGCGGTTGCACGGCACGACGTCGTGTGCCTGATCGGTGCGTCGGG
>JAGRMK010000180.1:9178-11443 GCA_020441345.1 Paracoccaceae bacterium | reverse complement strand
CGGCTGGACGGCGTGCCGGTCGACGATCCGGGTTTTGGCAAGACCGGGTTGCAGCGGCGCATCGGCATTGTGTTTCAGGCCTATAACCTGTTCCCGCATATGACGGTGCTGGACAATATCACCCTGGCCCCGCGCCGGGTGCTGCGACAGCCGCGTGCCGAGGCCGAGGCGCGGGCGCTGGAAACCCTGGCACTGTTCGGGATGGACCGCTTTGCGCATGCCTATCCCGAGCAGCTTTCCGGTGGCCAGCAGCAGCGCGTCGCGGTGGTGCGGGCACTGGCCGGCGCGCCGGATGTACTGCTGCTGGACGAGGTGACGGCCGCGCTCGACCCCGAGCTGGTCGGCGAGGTGATGGAGGTCATTCGTGGCCTCAAGATGCGCGGGCTGACGATGGTGATCGTCACGCATGAGATGGGGTTCGCGCGCGACCTGGCGGATCAAGTGTGTTTTCTGGACGGAGGGAGAATCGTCGAAGAGGCGCCGCCCGCGCAGTTGTTCGGCGCGCCCGAACATCCGCGCACGCAGGCATTTCTGCGGCGGCTGCTGGATGGGAAGCGGTTGTGACGGGGCCGGCGTGACGGGGCCGATGTGACGGGGCCGGTGTGTCGGGGTCTGGTGGGCCGGGCCTTTGGGGGCATCGAGCCCCCACGGCCCGGCGGGAGGGTTCCCCTCCCACGGCGCTGCGCGCCTCCCTCCTGAGTATTTGAGGCAAGATGAAAGAGGGATCGGGATGACGGAGTTGCCATTTGCGCTGATCGGGGCGGGGCCGATGGGTTTGGCCTGTGCCAAGGTTCTGGGCGAGCAGGGGATCGCTTTTGAAGGGTTCGAGCTGCATCGCGATGTGGGCGGGTTGTGGGATATCGAGGGGCCGCGATCGACGATGTACGAGACGGCACATCTGATCTCGTCGAAGACCAAGACCGAGTTCACGGCGTTTCCGATGGCGGAATCGGTGGCGGACTATCCCTCGCACCGGGTGTTGCGCGACTATTTCCGTGCCTTTGCCGAGCGGTTCGATCTGCGGCGGCACTACCGGTTCGGGGCCGAGGTCTTGCGCTGCGAGCCGCTGGACGAGGGCTGGCGGGTGATCTGGCGCGAAGCCGGTGTCGAGCACGAAGGGCGCTATGCGGGCGTGATCGTCGCCAATGGCACCCTGTCCGAGCCGAACAGGCCGCAGTTCCCCGGAACCTTTGACGGCGAGATGATCCATTCCGCACAATACCGCCATCCCGACCAGCTGCGCGGCAAGCGGGTCCTGGTGATCGGCGGCGGAAACTCGGCCTGCGATATCGTCGTCGACGCGGTGCATCACGGGCGCTGCGCCGACCTGTCGATGCGCCGCGGCTATCACTTTGTGCCGAAATATATCTTCGGCAAGCCCGCGGATACGGTGGGCGGCGCGGTCAAGTTGCCGATGTGGCTGAAACGGCGCATCGACAAGCTGATCCTGGGCTGGTTCGTGGGCGATCCGCAGCGGCTGGGGTTCCCGGAGCCCGATCACAAGCTCTACGAATCTCACCCGGTGGTGAACTCGATGGCGATCTTTCATGCCGGGCATGGCGACATCGCGGTGCGCCCGGATATCGACCGGTTCGAGGGCAAGACAGCGGTTTTCCGCGATGGCACGCGGTCAGACTATGACCTCGTGATCGCCGCGACCGGGTATCTGCTGCATTATCCGTTCCTGGATCGGGAGCTGTTGAATTGGCAGGGAGCGGCGCCGCATCTGTTTCTCAACTGTCTGCACCCCGAGCGCGACGACCTGTTCGTGATGGGGATGATCGAGGCGACGGGTCTGGGATGGCAGGGCCGGCACGAGCAGGCCGAACTGGTGGCGCGCTATATCCGGGGGCTGCGTGATGGCGCGCCTGCCGCGGCGGCGATCAAGGCCGAAAAGGCGCGTGGATTCGCGCGGGTGACGGGCGGCCTGTCTTATGTCGACCTGCCGCGCATGGCGTATTACGTGGAACGCACGGCCTTTCGCAAGGCGGTGACGGATCGCATCAAGGCGTTGGGAGGGTGACGCATGAACCGGATTGACGAGGTGATGCTGAATTTCAGCCCGGCGTCCCTGATGTTGCTGAACGCGATCCTGGCGGTGGTGATGTTCGCCATCGCGCTCGATTTGCGGCCCGATCAGTTCCGGGCGCTGGGCCGGGCCCCGAAACCGCTGATCGCGGGATTCGTGGCGCAGTTCGCGGCGCTGCCTGCGGCGACCTGGCTGCTGGTGCTCGTGGTCCAGCCGCGCCCCTCGGTTGCCCTGGG
>JAGRMK010000180.1:0-9074 GCA_020441345.1 Paracoccaceae bacterium | reverse complement strand
GTCGGGGCGATCATGCTGACACCGTTGAACATTGCGCTCTGGGGCGGGCTCTATGCGCCGACCCGGGCGATCCTGGTGCAGACCGCGATCGACCCGGCGCAGGTGGCGATGACGGTGGTGTTTCTTCTGGTTCTGCCGCTGGCGCTGGGCATGCTGGTCAACGCGCGCATGCCGGCGCTGGCGACCCGGATACGCAGGCCGATGCAGATCCTGTCGATGGTGATCTTCGTCGGATTCATCGTTGCCGCTCTGGCCGCGAACTGGGGGTATTTCCTGGATCTTGCGGGGACCGTGGCGGGGCTGGTGGTAGCGCATAATGCCTTGGCCCTGGCGCTGGGTTTTGTCATCGCAACGCTGGCGGGGCTGGCCCCGCGCGACCGGCGGTCGATCACCATCGAGACCGGGATCCAGAATTCGGGGCTTGGTCTGATCCTGATCTTTGCGTTTTTCGGTGGATTGGGCGGCATGGCGGTGGTCGCGGCTTTCTGGGGCATGTGGCACGCGATATCCGGCCTTGCGCTGGCGGTTCTCTGGGGCAGGCGGCCCCTGCCGGAGGCGTCATGACCCGCATTCTGATCACCGGGGCCGGGGGCAATGTCGGGCGTGCTCTTTTGGCGGGGCTGGACGGGCACAGGGTCCTTGCGACCGACCTGCACCCTGTCGACGGCGCGGAGTTCGAGCGGATGGATGTGACGGGCGCGGACCCGGCGCGTGTCATCGGCGCGTTTCGGCCCGATGTGGTGGTGCATCTGGCGTCGATCGTGACGCCGCCCAGGGGGTCGACCCGCGACTTCGAGTGGCGGGTGGATGTGCAGGGCAGCCGCAACGTGTTGGAGGCCTGCTTGGTGCATGGGGTGCGACGGCTGGTGGTGACCTCGTCAGGGGCCGCCTATGGGTATCATGCGGACAACCCGGTGCCGCTGGTGGAAAGCGATCCGGTGCGGGGCAATGTGGAATTCCCCTATGCCGATCACAAGCGGCAGGTCGAAGAGTTGCTGGCGCGGGCGCGCGTGGATCATCCGGGGCTGGAACAGGTGGTGCTGCGCGTCGGCACGGTGCTGGGCGAGGGGGTGGACAACCAGATTACCGCGCTGTTTCGCAAGCCGCGCCTTCTGGCGGTGGCCGGGTCCGACAGCCCGTTCGTGTTCATCTGGACGAAAGATCTGGCGCGTATCCTGGGGCGCGCGGCGACGGTGGGCCCGGCGGGGGTGTTCAACGTCGCGGGCGACGGGGCGATGACGATGCGGGATCTGGCACGGGCGATGGGCAAGCCGGTGCTGACCCTGCCTGCGTGGGTCTTGCGGGCGGCGCTGGCGGTTGCTCGGCCGCTGGGGCTCAGCCGCTACGGGCCAGAGCAGGTCGGGTTCCTGCAATACCGCCCGGTGCTGGATAACCGGGCGCTGAAAGAGGTGTTTGGTTATACGCCAGAGCTGACCTCGGCGCAGGTATTCGACCTGTGGCGCGCCTGGGCACGGCCGTGACAGCGGCGGCGAGGACCGCGCCCGCGAAGACGGCGGTGATCACCGGCGGTGCGGGTGGGCTTGGCCGGGCGCTGGCGGCGCGGTTGCAGGCTCGCGGCTGGCATTGCGCGCTGCTCGATCTGCCGGGGGCGTTCGGCGACCTGGGAGAAGGGGCGCAGCAAAGTCTGCACACCTGCGACGTGACCGACGCCGAGGCCGTGGCGCGGGTTGTCGAGACGATCCGGGGCGTGCGGCCCAGTCTGGATCTGGTGATCTACAATGCCGGTATCACGCTGATTGCGCCGTTCGAGCGGGTCGATCCGGCAGCCCATCGCCGGGTGTTCGAGATCAACTATTGGGGCGCGGTGAATCTGGCGGCGGCGGTGCTGCCCGATATCCGTGCGGCGCAGGGCACGCATCTGGCGATCACGTCGGTTGCGGGGTTCGCACCCTTGAAGCACCGCACGGCCTATGCCGCGTCGAAACATGCGCTGGGCGGGTTCTTTGGCTCGCTGCGGGGCGAGGAAGCGGCCCATGGCGTGCGCACCGCGCTGGCCGCGCCGTCGTTCGTGGCGACCAATCCGGGCGCCCGGTTCGACGCGCAGGGCATCGGGCGACCGGGGGCGGCAGGCGACGGAGTGGATGAAATGACGCCAGACGACGCAGCGCGCATCATCTTGCGCGGGCTCGACCGAGGGTGCGATTTCATCCCTGTCGGGCGCGTCGCGGGCTTGGCCTGGTGGGTCAACCGGCTGGCGCCACGGTTCTATGAACGCCAGATGTTGAAGACCATCGCGGGCGAATCGGCTTGACGGATGCCGCACCGGCCCCTCCGATAGAGGGATGCGGAACGCGCTCATCCTGTTGATCCTGTTCGGACTTGCCGCCTGTGGCCGCCCGTTGACCCCGCATGAGGTGGACCTGGCCGGGCGACTGTTCGGCGATGGCCTGGACACGGCACAGGTTCGTTTGGCATCCAGCAGGATGATCGGATTGCGCGAACATCGGTTTCCCGCGCGCCCGCAGACCACCTGTCGCGAGCGCATCGTGCCGCCGCCAGAAACCGCATGGCTGACCGGGCGCACGGCGGGGGTGACATTGTGGAATCGCGTGACGGTGCGCAACAGCCTGATGCGCGCGGATTTCGCGCGCCTGCCCGATGGAACCCTGCCGCTGGGTCTGGCGATGTTCCTGGCCCATGAGTTGACGCATGTCTGGCAATGGCAGAACCGTGCCTTGACCGGCTATTCGCCGCTGCGCGTGGGGCTGGAGCATCAGGCCAGCGCCGATCCCTATCTGTTCGATCCCGGCGCCAATCCGCGATTTACCGATTACGGGTATGAACAGCAGGCCAGCCTGGTCGAGGAATACGTTTGCTGCGCGGCGCTGGACCCGCAGGGCGCGCGCACCCGTCGCCTGCATGCCTTGCTGTCGCAGGTGATGACGCCCGGCGACTTGCCAGACTGGCCGGTGCGCATCCCGTGGCGTGAGGCGCAGACGCGAGGCATATGTCGCTAGGCGCCGATACGTGGTTCCGTGCCCGCCAGCAGCCGCCCGATATTGGTGGCGTGGCGCACCCAGACCAGCAGCGCCAGCGCCAGCGCCAGAGCGATCATGCCGGTCGGTCCATACAACCAGCACCAAAGCGCCGCCGACAGCGAGGCGACCAGCGCCGAGGCCGAGGAAATCCGCGTGAACAGAACCATCACGATCCAGGTGCCACAGCACAGCAATCCTATGGGCCAGGCCAGTGCCAGCATGGTGCCCAGAAAGGTCGCGACTCCCTTGCCGCCCTTGAATCGCAGCCAGACCGGATAGATATGCCCCAGGAACGAGGCAAATCCGGCCAGTTGCGCCGCATCCTCGCCCGCCAGGGCGCGCGCGATGAGCACCGCCACCGCGCCCTTGCCCGCGTCCAGCAAAAGCGTGGCCAAGGCCGCGCCCTTGTTGCCGGTGCGCAGCACATTGGTCGCGCCGATATTGCCAGAGCCGATCTTTCGCACGTCGCCCAGGCCCATCGCACGGGTGATCAGCACGCCAAAGGGGATCGAGCCCAGCAGGTAGGCGGCGAGACCGACAGCCGCCAGCAGGGCAGGCGCGGTGTCTAGCGGGGGAAAGAGGGTCATGCGGCCTCGCGTTGATAAACCGGCTGCCCGGCGACATAGGTTGCCAGAACCTTACCTTCCATCCGGGTGCCATCAAAGGGGGTGTTCTTGGACTTCGACAGCAGGCTGAAACGGTCCAACACAAAGGGCGCATCCGGGTCAAAGAGCACCAGATCCGCCGGCGCCCGGGGCGACAATCGTCCGCACGCCAGCCCCAGCCGCCGCGCCGGGTTCAACGCCATCGCGCGCCAGAGCTGCGGCAAGGTCAGATGCCCCGCGTGATAGAGGCGCATCGCGGCGGGCAGCAGGGTTTCCAGCCCCACGGCGCCCGGCGCGGCCTCTTCGAAGGGCAGGCGTTTGCTTTCCTCGTCCTGCGGCGTGTGCATCGTGCCGATCACATCGATCAGCCCGTCTGCAACCGCCTGGATGACCGCGATCCGGTCGTCTTCGGACCGCAGGGGGGGCGTCAGCTTGAAAAAGGTGCGGTAATCGCCGACGTCGAATTCATTGAGCGTCAGGTGATGGATCGACACGCCCGCCGTCACGTCGAGCCCGTTTTTCTTGGCCCGTTCCAGCGCCGGCAGGGTGCGGGCGCAGGTGATCTGGTCGGCGTGATACCGCGCGCCGGTCATCTCGATCAGCGCCATGTCCCGGTCGAAGGCCATGCGCTCGGCCATCGGCGAGACCCCAGGCAGCCCGCGCAGGCTGGCGAATTTGCCAGAGGTCACGACGGCTCCGGCGCTCAGCCCGGGCTCTTGCGGGTGCGCCACCACCAGCGCGCCGAGGCTCTTTGCATAAGTCAGACAGCGCCCCAGAACCTTGGTGTCGCGCACCACGCGGTCGCCGTCGGTGAACGCAACGGCGCCGGCATCCAGCAAGAACCCGATCTCGGCCATCTCGCGCCCCTCGCGGCCCCGTGTCAGGGTGGCCATGTGGCGGATGTTGACGACGGTTTCGGTGCTGGCCCGGCGGCGCAGGAAATCCAGAACCTCGGGCGTATCGACGGCGGGATGAGTGTCGGGGCGGGTGATGAAGGTGGTCACGCCGCCCGCCGCCGCGGCAAGCCCCGCGGTCTTGAAGCTTTCCTTGTGGCGTGCGCCGGGTTCGCCGACATGCACCCCCCAATCGACCAGGCCGGGTGCCAGGCATTTACCGCGGCAGTCGATCACCGTGGCGCCCACAGGCGGGCTGGCCCGATTGATCGCGGTAATCCGCCCGTCGGCAGTGCTCAGTGTGCCGATTGTGTCGGTCCCGGCTTCGGGATCGATCAGCCGAGCGTTGGAGAAAAACAGTGTCATGCGCGCCGCCTCATTCAGCCCAGGACCGATTGGCGGGCTTATAGCGGGTGACGGCTGGCCTTGCTACCGTCTAAGCAGTCACAGCAGGATTGAAACGGTTTCACATCCGTCCACGCTCCGGGTTACGGGAAAGCGTATCAGGCGCGGCGTTTCGCGCGTTTGTCGCGGGCTGCGGTGATGCGGGCGACCACAGCGGGACCATCCGCAAGATGCTTCATCAGGTGTTTGTCACCGGTTTTGGTGATGACCTGAACATCGCCCAGCAAGGTGCGGACGCGCTCGATTTCAAGCAGCGGCACCGACCGCACGCCGCCCGGCAGGATAAGCCGCCGGTCGGTCAGCGTCCAGACCATGCCCAGGGTTTCGCTTTTCAGATAGGCCGCACGCACCGCAACGGCCAGGATCGCGCCCAGCGAGCCGATCGCCGGATAAGGCGAGTCGATCAGCCACAGGAAGGAACCCGCCAGCGCCATCAGCACCACGGCCATGATGGCATGATCCCGCCAATAGCGACCGGAATCCGGGCGCAGCTCTTCCATCAGTTTTTCCCCGGAATCGAGGGTCAGGGCGGCGGGGAGGCGGTCGGCAGGCATGGGATCGTCCGTCTGGAAATGGCCGCGCCCCCGGAATGGGGGCGCGGTAAGGGCTCAGTTGCCGTCGGAGGCGGCCGGTGCTGCGGGGGCCGGTGCTGCGGGTGCACGTTCCCCTCCTCGGTCCTGATCGGCGGCTTCGGCACGCGCGCCCGCGCCGGTCGGGTCGACCTGGCGCAGGAAGCGGAAAAAGTCGCTGTCCGGGCTCAGGACCATCGAGGCATTGCTTGACAGCGCCCGCTCATACGAGGTCAGCGAACGGGTGAAGGCGAAGAACTCGGGGTCTTGACCGAAGGCATCGGCATAGATCCGGTTGCGTTCTGCGTCGGCTTCACCGCGGACGATCTCGCTGTCGCGACGGGCCGAGGACACCAGTTCGACCACGGTCCGGTCGGCGAGCGCGCGCACCCGCTGCGCGGCTTCGTTACCGCGCGCGATTTCGTCAGCGGCCTCGCGTTCGCGTTCGGCGCGCATCCGCGCATAGGTTGCCGCAAGGTTCTGGTCGGGCAGGTCGGTGCGCGTCAGGCGCACGTCGATCACGTCGACGCCGAGCGACCGCGCTTCGCGGCGGGCCACGTCGCGGATCTGGTTCATCAACCCGGTCCGGTCCTCGGACAGCACGGCGCCCGAGGGCACGGAACCCAGAACTTCGCGGATTGCGGCGTTCAGGATGCGCTCGATGCGGACCTGTGCGGCACGAATGCCCTCGACACCGACGGCCTGGCGGAACTGCTGCACATCTTCGATGCGCCAGCGTGCAAAGGCATCCACGACCAGACGGCGGTCATCGGCGGGGGTCACTTCGAGCGGTTGCGATTGCAGGCCAAGGATCCGCGCATCGTAACGCACGATTTCCTGGATGAACGGGATCCGGAAATAAAGGCCGGGTTCCTCGCGCACCTGTTTGACCTGGCCGAATTGCAGCACAAGGGCGTTTTCGCGTTCATCGACGATGAACAGGGCCGAAAGGGCCACGGCCCCGGCGATCACCACGACGGGGATCAGAAGCGTAAGGCGTTTCATCAGTTACCCCCCTGCGTCGGACGGGTCTGCGTGCGCAGGCTGTCGAGCGGCAGATAGGGCACGACACCCGAGCCACCCTCGCCGGTGACGTTGTCAAGGATCGTCAGATCCATGCCACCCAACACCCGTTCCATGGTTTCCAGATACATCCGCTGGCGCGTCACGTCGGGCGCGTTGCGGTATTCTTCCCACACCGCCAGGAAGCGGCTGGCCTCACCCTCGGCGAGGTTGATCACCTCGGCGCGATAGGCCTCGGCCTGTTCCAGCACCTGCGCGGCTTCACCGCGGGCCCCGGCAAGCACCCGGTTGGCATAGGCGTCTGCCTGGCGTTCCAGGCGGTCGCGTTCTTGCCGCGCGGCCTGCACTTCACGGAAGCTGTCGATCACTTCGAGCGGCGGGTCGGCCTTGTCGAAGTTGATCCGGATCACGTTGATACCTGATTCGTAGCTATCCAGCGTGCCCTGCACCGCGGCTCGCAATTCGGCGGCGATCGTGGCACGGTCACGGTTGAGGATCGGCGAGAGTTCCGAGCGCGCGATGATGTCACGCATCGCCGATTCGGCAACGGCGCGCACGGTGTTCGCGGGATCGGCCAGGTTGAACAGGTAGTTGTTCGGATCGGTGATATTCCAGACGACCTGGAATTCGATGTCCACGACGGCCTCGTCACGGGTCAGCATCAGGCCGGAATCAAGCGCCGAGCGGCCGGTGCCAACCTCGGTCACGCGTTCAGTCGTGACCTGCACGATTTCCGCCGAGACGAAGGGCCAGGGCGCAAAGTTCAGACCCGGGTTGCCAACGCGGTATTCCTGACCGAACAACAGTTCGACCGAGCGTTCTTCCGGTTTGACCGTGTAAAATGACGCGAAGGCCCAGAGCGCCGCAAGGCCGACGGCCCCAAGCAGCAGGCCACGCCCGCTGATGCCGGGGCCAGACCCCCCGCCAGTGCCGCCGCTGCCGCCTTTGCCGCCGCGACCACCCATCAGCACCTTGAGCTGCTGCTGGCCTTTCTTGACGAGATCGTCGATTTCGGGGATCTGCGGGCGCTCCGGCCCACCGCCACCACCGCCACCGTTCGGGCGGTTGCCTCCACCGGTGCCGCCGCGGTTTCCACCGCCGCCGCCCCAGGGGCCTCCTGAATTGCCTGACATGGCCACTCCTTGGTTCGGGTCTGTCATCGGGTCATGGTCTTGTGCACTGACTTGGGCACAAAACCCGCGGATTCAAGCCGATTCGGTCCGATAGCTGCGAACCGGGCCTTCTTTATGCCGTGCGCGTCGGTTTGCGCAGCAACACCAGCTCTTCGGTCATTGTCGGGTGCACGGCCATCGTGCGGTCGAAATCGTCCTTGGTCGCGCCCATTTTCAGGGCAACGGCGGCCAGCTGGATCAATTCGCCCGCCCCGGGTGCGACGATATGACAACCCAGAACCCTGCGGGTCGTTGCGCAGACCACCAGTTTCATCAGCGCCTTGGTATCGGTCTTGATAAAGCTGGTTTGCATCGGGTTGAAGCTGGTCATGTAGATCTCGACGGGGCCCTCGGCCCTGGCCTGCGCTTCGGTCAGGCCGACGGTTCCGGCCTCGGGGCGGGTAAAGACCGCGCTGGCGACCATCGCATGATCGGCCTTGACCGGCGTGCCGCCAAACACCGTATCGGCAAAGGTATGGCCTTCGCGGATCGCAACGGGGGTCAGCTGGATGCGGTCGGTCACATCGCCCACGGCAAAGATCGACGGGATGTTGGTTTGCGAATACTCATCGACTATCACCGCGCCGTTGTCGGCCATTTGCACCCCGGCTTCGGCCAGGCCCAGCCCATCGACGGCAGGGCGGCGCCCGGTGGCGAACAGCACGCTGTCGAAGTCGCGCGTGCGGCCCTGCGTATCGGTGGCGCGGAACCGCCCGTCGCCCAGCGGCTCCATCGCGGTCAGGTCGGTGTTGACCTCCAGGTGAATGCCCTGCCGGGTCAGCGCCGCCGCGACATGCTCTTGCAGGTCGTCGTCAAAGCCGCGCAGGATCTGCCGTCCGCGATACATCTGCGTCACCTGAACGCCCAGACCTTGTAGGATACCGGCCATTTCACAGGCGATGAACCCGCCGCCGAGCACCAGCATCGATCCCGGCAGGCGATCCATGAGGAACACTTCGTTCGAGGTCATCGCGCCCAATTCGGCGTAGGGTTCGGGCACAAAGGGTGTGCCTCCGGTGGCGATCAGAATGTGACGTGTGGTCACGCGGCGGCCATCGGCCAGACGCACGGTATGCGGGTCGGCGACGGTGGCACGCTGGTGATAGATGGTCACGCCAGCGGCCTCGGCGTTGCGGGTGTAGATGCTTTCCAGGCGGCTCAGTTCGGCGTCCAGACGATGACGAAATGCCGCCCAGTCAAAGTGCCCCTTTTCGACGTGCCAGCCATAGGCCGCCGCTTCGTCGATTGCGGCACCGTGGCCGGCGGCGAACACCATCAGCTTCTTGGGCACGCAACCGCGAATGACGCAGGTGCCGCCCATGCGGAATTCCTCGGCCATCGCGACCTTGGCGCCGTGCTCGCTGGCCGCGATCCGCGCCGCCCGCACCCCGCCCGAGCCGCCGCCGAT
>JAGRMK010000179.1:8690-8820 GCA_020441345.1 Paracoccaceae bacterium | reverse complement strand
TGGCTGTGCAGGCTTTCCTGATGGCTGGCCACGATGCGGAAATCCCCGATTCGCGGATCGCCCTGCAAGGCCTCACAGAACAGCCGCGCCGCATCCTCGACAAAAATCGGGTTGGCGGCGTTGAGTTCGG
>JAGRMK010000179.1:0-8679 GCA_020441345.1 Paracoccaceae bacterium | reverse complement strand
CGCGCTTGACCATGACCTGCGTTTCGGTCGGCACCGCCGCGCGGCAGGCGTCGATCAGATCTTCGAACCACAGCACGGCACCTGGCAGAACCTCGACCGAAACGCGCGCCACGGACCGCTGCGAATGCGGCGTCGCCAATTGCCCGCGACCGGACCGCGCATGTTCGCTCAGTTCCAGAGAACACGGGCAGGTCGAGGAATAGACATAGTCGAGATGCAGGAACTGCCGCCGCACGCCCCCGGTTTCGACCAGTTCCAGCGCAAAGTCGTAATACTGCCAGCCCCAGAGCCCAGAGCGCAGGCTCTCCACCTTCACCGGGAAGGAAAAGCGCATCTGGATGCGCGCGTCGAAACTTTCCAGGTCGGTCTTGTAATCGTCCAGTGCCGCCGCCACCACATCCACGCTGAACCGCTTTTCTGCGTGCTGGTAAAAGCTGCGCATGATGCGCGACATGTTGATGCCCTTCTTGTCGGCATCCAGGCTGACGGTGCCCGTCACCGAAGCCTGCAAGGTCACGTCATCCTTGCCGCTGGCATCGCCGTCGCGCGTGTGAAACCGGATAGGCAGGCGGAAATTCGAGATCCCGACATGCTGGATCGGTGTGTTCGCGCCCTTGATCAGGCTGGACGGGCCATTCTGCAAATCGGGCATCGTCCGCTTGTAGGCGGTATCGGGCCGGAAATCGGCCGGGTATGCGCGGCTGAATTCGGGATAGGCCGGGTCCGGCAATCCGGGCAACAGGCGGCGCAGCGCCGGGTCCAGCGCCGCGATTTCGGCGTCGGTGGCGCGCGCGGTCCAGGCCCGCAGAAGATTCACCGCCGCTTCGGCCTGCAACGCGTCCGGTTCCTGGTTGCTGATCGGTTTCTGGATATTCATCAGTCGCCCTCCGTTCGGCGCATCACACCCTAAACTAGGCGTTTACCGCGCGCATTCAACGGTTCTACGACTCCTCCCCTTGTATGGATCACCCCGACACGACCTCAGATTGCCGCCAGCGCCCCCTGAATATCGGCCAGCAGATCACGCGGATCCTCAAGCCCGATGGACAACCGTATCAAACCGTCCGAGATTCCCAACTGGTCTTTTTGCGCTTGTGGCAGCCGTTGATGCGTCGTCGTCGCCGGATGCGTCGCGATGGATTTCGCATCAGCGAAATTGTTGGAAATGAGGATGATCTGCAACGCGTTCAGAAACCGGAACGCCGCTTGTTTTCCGCCCTTGATCTCCAACGCAAGCACGGTTCCACCCGATTCCGCTTGTTGCATGGCGATGGCGTGCTGCGGATGGCTGGGCAATTGCGGATAGCGCACCTGGCCAAGCTTTTCGTGACCTTGCAACGCCTCGGCCACCTGCAATGCGGCGGCGGCCTGCGCGCGCACCCGCAGATCCATCGTTTCCAGACCCTTGAGATGAGTCCAGGCCGCGAACGGATTGATCGCCCCCCCGGTGTGCTTGAGATAGGCCTCTATCGGCCCGCGAATCAAGGCCCGAGACCCGCAGATCACGCCGCCCAGCATCCGCCCCTGGCCATCGACATGTTTGGTTGTCGAGTAGACGACCAGATCCGCCCCCAGCCGCGCGGCATAGGAAAAAGTCGGTGTGGCCATCGCGTTGTCGACCACGACCAGCGCATCGTTCGCGTGGGCTACCGAGACGACATGCGCAAGGTCGATCACCTCAAGCGTCGGATTCGAAATTGCCTCGAGGAACACCGCCCGCGTATCGGGACGGATGGCGGCATCCCAGGCGGCATTGTCGGTGCCATCGACCAGGGTGATCTCGACGCCGAATCGCCCCAGCACGTCTTCGAGTACATACAGGCATGAGCCAAACAGCGCCCGCGATGCGACCACGTGGTCACCGGCCTTCAACAGCGCCATCAACGCGCCATTGACCGCCGCCATACCCGACGTGCAGGCAAAAGCGTCCTCGGTGCCTTCGATCGCCGCGATACGGTCCTCGAACATGCGATTCGTCGGGTTACCATAACGGGCATAGATGAATTCATCGTCGCCGGATTTGACAAATCGCGCTTCCGCGGCTTCGGCCGTCGGATAGACAAACCCTTGCGTCAAATACAATGCTTCGGACACTTCGCCATACTGGCTGCGTCTTGTGCCGCCATGCACGGCAACCGTGCGTGCGTTCCATGACGGGTTTCTGGTCTTGGCCATCGCTGCCTCCTGCGGCTGAAACCGCTGCTACCGTTGCCGGCACAGGCACGGCCCCGCGCATTCGCGACACCAGACCTCTTTAGCGGTTTCTTTTTCGTGGGCCGCAAGCCGGCACAAACCCCCACGTTCGGGTCAATTACGCCATCGCCCGACGCAGCGTCAATGCCGACCTGCCGTGCATGATCGCGTTTCAACCCAGGCGTGTCATGGCATGGCCCCGACATCGCCCAGCAATCGTCAGGCATGTGCCCCCGAATCGCCCGGATTCAAGCCGACAACGCATGAATTGAATTCCCTGTGGGACGATAAGACGATGAAAGCCACGATCCAGAAGTTTGTTGGTAACGAGTTCGGCGGCGTTCCTCTCAATGCAGTTGCCCTTTCTGCCTCGGTGTTCGGCGCCAGCCTTTTGGGCATGGGGCGATTTGTCGAACAGGCGCGCGCACAGACCGCGCTCCAGTCCGATATATCGCTGACCCTGCCAATCACCCAGTTACGCATGACCCCCGAAGCCCGCCGCGAGGTTCAACGCGCGCTCGACGCCATGAGCAACGCCGATCTCAGCCTGACCTATGCGCGCATTCACGCCACCTTTCGCTCCTATATCGGCGAGGACGACCTGACTGTCGCCCGCGCCCTGGTGGATTATGCGATGCTCACCGAGGCCGAGCTGTTCGCCCGCGGTGTCATGCGCCCGACCGGGACCGACAGCGCGCAGGACATGCTGATGACCTATCAGCTGGTGCTGTAACTCCCTTCTGTTCCTGACCAAACCTGAACCGCGCGTCGCTCTCTCGACGCGCGGTTTTCACAATTTGGACACCAGGCTCTGCGACCCTGAACCATCGGCCCCACCCGGCCGACCCAAAAGTACAGACCGTACGCTCCGCTCATCAGGCCGAAACCCGAACCGGCGGACAAGCAAGGAAGACCGACCGCAACGCAGATCTCAACCGGAAGCCACGCTGATGACCCTGATCCCCATCACCGCAACTCCGAACGGCCTCTCGCTGGGCCGACCTGAAGGCGGCGCACCGGACCAGGCAATCGCCGCCGCGCTGGCCGATCTGCCGGGCGGGGCGCCAGTGGTGATCATGGTTCATGGCAAAGGGTATCGCCCCGTGGATCCGGCGCGCGATCCGCATGCGTTGATTTTCGCCCCACGGTCGGGACACGGACGCAGTCGCTATGTCTCTTGGCCACGCCGGCTGGGGTTCGCCCTGCCCGGTCCGCGCAAACCGCTGGGTCTGTGCTTTGCGTTCGGTTGGGATTCGTCGGGTAGCGTCTGGCAGGCGACGGCCTCGGCCGATGCGGCGGCGCTGAAACTGGCGCGGCTGGTGCAGATCATCCGCCGTATCGCCCCCGCGCGCCGCGTCGACCTGATCGGGCATTCGCTGGGTGCCCGGGTGATCCTGGGCGCGGTTCCCCTGCTGGCCGAAGGCACGGTGCACCGCGTGCTGTTGTTGGCGGGCGCCGATTTCACCGTCCGCGCCGAGGCCGCGCGCAGCAGCCTCGCCGGGCGCACCGCCGAATTCTTCAACATCACCACCCGCGAAAACGATCTGTTCGACTTCCTGTTCGAACGCGCCCATGCCCCGTTGTGCCGGCGCGCGGCCCTGGGGCGCGGGATCGCGGGTGCCGCGAACTGGCTCGATGTCCAGCTCGACAACCCCGCCACCGCTACCGCCCTGCGCCACATGGGCCTGCCGCTGGCTACGGCGCAGGGACGGATCTGCCATTGGTCGGTTTACCTGCGCCCCGGCGTGTTTCGCTTTTACCGCGCGCTGATTCATGACCGTGAGCGCCTCAACCTGCCGTTGCTGCGCGCCGCACTGACCGCCAGCCCCGAGCCCCGCTGGTCAAGGCTCCTCGGTGGCCTGCCTCGTGCCCGGATCCCCGGCAATCCTCTGGCCGGATGACACTCTGCGCCTTTCTTTGCTCTGAAAATATCCTGGTGGGAGGCGCCCCGGCGCCGTGGGAGGCAAAGCCTCCCGGCGGGGCGAGGGGGCTCGATGCCCCCGAGGCCCGCTCACCCCACCCGCGCCCTGCGCGCGCGGGGCCTGCTCAGCGTGGCCCGATCCAATGCCTGTCGATCAGCTTGTAATTCCCCATCAGGAACACGAACATCACGCCCATCTGGCCAAAGGTGTCCCACATCACGAAGGTATCGGTCGAAAAATTCCGCCAGACCACTTCGTTCATCGCGGCGAAGGCGAGAAAGAACCAGGCCATGCGCCGGGTCAGGATCATCCAGCCTTCATGGCTGATCGGCAAGGCCTGATCCAGCACGAAGGCCAGCCACGATTGCCCGCGCCACAACCCGATGAACAACAATATCCCGAACAGGCCGAAAATGAAGGTGCTCTTCATCTTGAACACGCGTTCATCGTTGAACAGCACCGTGCCCAGACCCAGCACAACCACCAGGATCAGCGTCGCCAATTGCATCCGCGACAGCCGCCCGGTCAGCACCCGCAGCACCGCCGCCGAGGCGATCTGCAAGGGCACAAACAGCACGATAGCCACCACAAACCCGCCATAGTCCCGCCCCCAGACGGTGACCGCACTGTCACGCAGCCACAGATAGGCCGCCAGGAACACCAGCAAGGGGCCGAATTCCAGTGCCTGTTTGACCAGAACCGAGGGTTGGCGGTCGGGATCGGGGATCGTCATCGGGCCTCCGGGGTTGAACTGCCCCATCTGCCCGGTTTTGCCCCACCATGGCAAGCCGCTTTGCCCCGCTACCGGGATCATGGCGCTGCATAGCTTGCACCCGAACGCCTGGCGGGGCCATAAACGGCTCCGACCCTACCATCCAAGGAGCCTGCGCATGACCCTGTCGATCTATCTTTCCGGCGAAATCCACACCGACTGGCGCGACGAGATCATCGCCGGCTGCAAAAAGGCCGGTCTCGACGTCGCCTTCAGCGCCCCGGTGACCGATCACACCGCCTCGGACGATTGCGGTGTGGCGATCCTTGGCGCCGAACCGGACAAGTTCTGGCACGACCACAAAGGGGCGCAGATGAATGCGATCCGCACGCGCAAGGGTATCATGGATGCCGATATCGTCGTTGTGCGCTTTGGCGACCAGTACAAGCAATGGAACGCCGCCTTCGACGCAGGTCAGGCGGCGGCGCTTGGCAAATCGCTGATCGTGATGCACGGCCCCGATCACCAGCACGCGCTCAAGGAAATCGATGCCGCCGCCCTCGCGGTCGCGCAAACCCCGCTGCAAGTCGTGCAGATCCTGACCTATGTCCAGCGCGGAACGCTTCCGTGACCATCGCCTGCCGGGGGCTGCGTCACGAAGCCGTCACCAAACCGTAATGCCGCCGTTGCACCCGCCGTCTACGTCCCGTCCTGCGACGCCTGTGTCCGCAGCTTAACTACGGGATTCCCATGACCGACACACACAAGACCAAACTGTCCGCCGATGCCTGGGACGACGCACATTTCCCGCGCCCGGCAGAAAACGATTTCGACCGGGTCGTTGACAGGGCTCTGTCACGGCGCGGTGTCCTGCGCGGTATTCTGGCGCTGGGTTCGGGCGCGGCCGTGATGGGCACTGGCCTGCTGTCGGCGCGTCATGCGCTGGCTAGCACCGCCTCGCGCTTTCCCTTTGCGCCGATTGATCCGCAGACCGATTTCGACATCCACCTGCCCGCGGGGTATGACTGGCAGGTCCTGGCACGCTGGGGCGACGCGCTATTTTCGGATGCCGCAGGGTATGCGATCGCCGACGGCGGGCCGATCGCAGGATCGGACCGGGTGTTCGGCGAGAACACGGACGGCATGGAGGTCTTTGCCTTCCGGGGCCGTCAGATCATCGCCATCAACCACGAATACGCCAACACCGACATCAATCTTGCTGCCGGGCAGGACGGCACGCCCGCCAGCGCCGAGGATGTGCTGAAATTGCAAAACCTGCAGGGCGTCACGATCATGGAGATCGCGCAGCGCGCCGATGGCTGGGCCGTGGTCCAGGACAGCCCGTTCAACCGCCGCATCCACCACAACACGCCGATGCGCCTTTCGGGCCCGGCAGCGGGTCATGACCTGCTGAAAACGCAAGCCGACCCGTCCGGAACCGACGTTCTGGGCACGTTGAACAACTGCGGGTCCGGGGTGACACCCTGGGGCACCTATCTGACCTGCGAAGAGAACTTCAACGGCTATTTCGGCGCGAACGGCGATCTGCCGTCTGATCCCGTCCGGGCGGCGGGGTATACCCGCTACGGCATCGGTGCGGACGGATGGGGCTATGATTACCACAAATGGGATGCACGGTTCGACGTGGCGGTCACGCCCGACGAACCCCATCGCCACGGCTGGGTCGTCGAGATCGACCCGACCGACCCCTCCGCGACCCCGGTCAAGCATACCGGGCTCGGTCGGTTCAAACACGAGAATGCCGAGGTCGTTCTGGCCCGCGACGGGCGTGTCGTGGTCTACATGGGCGACGACGAGCGCGGCGAATTCCTGTATAAATTCGTCTCGAACGGGGTCTATGTGCCGGGCGGCACAACCGAGGGGCTTCTGGACGACGGCACACTGTTCGCGGCGCGGTTCCACGACGACGGCACCGGCGAATGGCTGGCGCTGACGCCCGAAACCACCGGCATGACCCTGCCCGAGATCCTGATCTTCTCGCGTCTGGCGGGCTCGGCGGTGGGTGCGACCACGATGGACCGGCCCGAATGGGTCGCGGTCAACCCGCACGCGGTGGAGGCCTATTGCTGCCTGACCAACAACACCCGCCGGGGCACGCGCCCCAACGCGGGCGGCGATGAAACCCCGGTCGGCGGACCAAACCCGCGCGCCGAAAACCAGTATGGTCAGATCGTGCGCTGGTTCCCCCATGACGACAATCACGCCGCCACGGGGTTTGACTGGGATCTGTATGTGATGGCTGGAAACCCTGCTGTCTATTCCGACGCCCAAGCCGGGTCGCCGAATGTCACCCCGGGCAACATGTTCAACGCACCCGATGGCATGGCCTTCGATTCGACCGGGCTCGTCTGGATCCAGACCGACGGCGACGACAGCAACACCGGCGATTTCGCTGGCCAGGGCAACAATCAGATGCTGGTCGGCGACCCGGCCACCGGCGAGATCGCGCGTTTCATGACCGGCCCCAAGGGATGCGAAGTCACCGGGCTTGCCTGGTCATCGGATCGCCGCACGATGTTCGTTGGCATCCAGCACCCGGGCGGAAGCTGGCCGGATGGCGACGGCCTGCCGCGCTCTTCGGTGATCGCGGTGACGCGCCAGGATGGCGGGCTGATCGGCTGAGCCACGCCGCCGACCGCGACCGGATCGGGCCCCGCGCGGGGCCCGGTCTTGTTTTCGCCGGGTCTTGTTCGCGGTTCTTCGCACGGGCAGGCGGGCGCGTCGGCAGACCACGTGGGCACCGCCAGACGGCAATGCCCCGCGCTGTCTGCGAAGGCCCCGGTCCCGGCAAAGCGAGCGCAGAGTCAGAAGGCTTGCCGACGCCGTTTCGCTCAGCCGCGCAGCCGCATCCGGGCCAGCAGATTGTCCTTGATCACAAACTGATGGAACAATGCCGCCGCGATATGCGCGATTACCAGGGCCAGGCCGACGGTGAACAGCACCTCGTGGACATCGCCCATCTCGGTGAAACCGCCAACCCAGGCCGCCATCCCGGTCAGCGGAATCGCCAGCAACATCAGATACAGCAACCCATGCACCGAGGCCGAGGCAATCGTGATCACCGGATGCTGCCCGGCCACCGGCGCGGGCGCCCCCTTGGTAAACCGCAGCACGAGCCGAACCAGCGTCAAGACAAGGATCGTGACGCCAAGAATTGTATGAACCCGCACACCCAGCTCGGGCGAGAACTCTGCCCCTGGATTGCGCTGGACGAACCGCCAGGCGGCCTTCATCGCGTCATGGCTGACAAAGCTGCCGATCAGCAACAGCAAGGTCAGCCAGTGGATCACCACCTGCGCCTTGGCAAATCTTTCCACGGCCTGCGTCATTTTCTTTCCTTTCACGCGCGCGTCATCCCTTTCACGGGTTGGCGCAGGGTTTCCGTCGCCGCGCCCGCCCGATCCCTTGCGTCAACAGCCTGAAGGCTGGCCAATCGCGGACCGCGCGTTCAAGATGCCTCGCCAAACCCTATTGCATCGCCGTCCATCCGGTCGCCACGATCAGCGCAAGCGCCAACACGGCCCCCGCAACATACAGCGCCGTGCGCAGCCCTCCCCCTTTCGCAGAGGGCCCGCCCCGAAGGTAAACCGCGGCATGCACCAGTCTGATCGCAAGATGCGCCAGAACCAGCGCCGCAAGCAGCGCCGGCGCAACGCCGACCATCATCGCCAGAATCGCCGACGCCACAAACGGCGCAAGCGCCTCGACAGAGTTCATATGAACTCGATCGATGCGATAGAGACGGTTCGCGTCATCCGCAGGCAGGACAGGGCCCGACAGCGCCCCGGCAAAGCCTTTGGACGCGCCCGATAAGAGGGCCAACACGATAGA
>JAGRMK010000178.1 GCA_020441345.1 Paracoccaceae bacterium | reverse complement strand
CTCGCGCGCCGCCCGGCGCCATCAAGGCGCGTCGGCAAGCGGCCCGTAAAGGATCAGCGCCGGCGCACGGCTGTCCTGCGCACCCAGATCCCGCGCCAGCGCGCCCACGGTCGAGCGGGTCAGCCGCTGGTCCGGGTGGCTGACGTTCTCGGCCAGCAAGGCGGGCGTTTCTGGCGGCAATCCCGCACCGAACAGCAGCGCAGCGAATTGCGCAAAGGTGCGTTTGGGCATGAACACCACGGTGGTTGCCTGCGCATCGGCCAGCGCGGGCAGGTTCATCGCCTCGGGCAAGCCGCCGGTCACGTCATGGCCGGTGACGAACTGCACGCGCCGCGCCTCCAGCCTCCGCGTCAGCGGAATGCCCGCGGCGGCGGCGGCGGCGGCGGCCGAGGTCACGCCGGGGATGATCTCGAACCCGATCCCCGCCGCGCGCAGCGCCGACACCTCTTCTTCCAACCTGCCAAAGATCCCCGGATCGCCCGATTTCAGCCGCACCACCCGCGCGCCGGTCTGTGCATACTCGACCAGCAAACGGCTCACGTGATCCTGCTTGGGCGACGGACGCCCGGCGCGTTTGCCCACTGCCACCAGATCCGCGCCCGCGCGTGCATGATCCAGGATCGGGCCTGCCGACAGGTCGTCGAACAACACCGCATCCGCCAGCTTCAAGCGGTTCACGGCCTTCACCGTCAACAACTCGGGGTCGCCGGGACCAGAGCCCACGAAAGACACAAAACCGCTCATGCCGCTTCCCTCATCTGTCGATAAATATCCCGGGGGAGGCGCGCAGCGCCGGGGGCAGCGCCCCCGCACAAAACCGGACACCGCATCACCGGTCCTCCGCGATCAGATGAAAGAACGTGCCGCTGACCTGCCCGCGCCGCGATCCGGTTTCGGGCACCGTCGCGCCCTCGGCGTCCCGCACCTGCGCCAGCGGTGCGTCTGGCTGTTCCAGGATCGTCGAATAGTGAAACTCGTGCCCGCGCAATCCCGCGCCCGGTCCGAATCCCGGCATTGGCGCGATCAGCCTCGCCTGACGATACCCCAGGTGCATCTTGCGCTTTTCGTAGCTCGTCTCCAGCCCCAGCAACCCGGCCATCTGGTGCCGCACGCCGTCCTTGTCGATCAGTGCCGCGCCCAGCGCCATGTAGCCGCCGCATTCGCCATGCACCGGCCGCGTTTCGGCATGCCGGTGCAGCGCGGTGCGAAACCGCGTGGCTGCTGCCAGCGTTCCGGCGTGCAGTTCCGGGTAGCCGCCAGGCAACCAGACCAGATCGGCGGCGGTGTCCGGCGCCTCGTCGGCCAAGGGCGAAAACGGCAGGATCTCGGCCCCGGCGGCGCGCCAGCCCTCGACCTGATGCGGGTAGACGAACGAGAACGCGGCATCCTGCGCCAGCGCGATGCGTTGCGCCGGGGGCCTTGGCAGGGCACCGCCCCGCGGCAGGTCCAGGCCCCGCGCCGCCGCCCGGATCGCCGCCAGATCGACATTCTCGCGCAGGAAGCCCGCGTAGTCGGAAATCGCCCGATCCAGGTCGGGGTGTTCGACCGCCTGCACCAGCCCCAAGTGTCGTTCGGGCAGCTTCAGATCGCCGCGCCGGGGCAGAGAGCCCAGCACAGCGAGCCCTGCCGCCTCCATTCCCAACCGGGTGAGGCGCTCGTGACGCGGGCTGGCCACCCGGTTCAGGATCACGCCGGCGAAGGGCAGGTC
>JAGRMK010000177.1:4244-7847 GCA_020441345.1 Paracoccaceae bacterium | reverse complement strand
AGATCGAAGCGCATCATGATGTGCAGGTTGTATTGCACCTCGTCTGCCTCGGTGCGGATATAGCCCGGATGCACGCGGTTCACCGCGGCATGGAAATGATCCGGCCCGCCCAGTCCCAGATCGCCGAATTCCTCGCGCATCCGGTCGAACAGCCAGCCGGTAAAGGCGCGCGAACGGCCAAGCTGGTTCTCGTAGATCCGGCTCTGGCTTTCGTGCACGCCCATCGACACGCCTTCGGCCAGCGGGGTAAAGGCATAGGCCGCCTCGATCCCTTGCTCATAGCAAGCGTGGCCGACCTCGTGGATCGTCGAATAGAGGCAGTTGAACGGATCGGTTTCGGCAACCCGCGTGGTGATGCGCACATCCGAGCCCGAACCCGACGAAAACGGATGCACCGCCAGATCCAGCCGCCCGCGTGTGAAATCGTAGCCAAAGGTCTCTGCCAGCCGTCGCGCCAGCCGCATTTGCCCGGCATGGCCGAACTCGCCCTTCAGCGCGGCGGGCTGGGTCGCGGCACCCAGCACGCGTTCGCGCAGCGCCACCAGGCGCGGACGCATCCGGTCGAACATCGCGCCGATCTCGTCGCCGGTGATCCCCGGTTCATAGTCGGCCAGAAGCGCGTCATAGAGCGCGCCGTTCTCGGCCAGCGCCGCCGCCTCTTCGCGGCGCAGCGCGATCACGCGGGCGAGCGTCGGCAGGAAATGCGCCACGTCATCGCGGGCACGGGCCTCGGCCCAGGTGCCCTGCGCGACCGAGGTCACGCGCGCCAGCTCCGCCGCCAGTTTCGCGGGCACGCGGGTGTTGCGCTGGAACGCGCGCCGCGCCAATCGCACGATCGCCGCACCCGCCGCATCCGGGGCTTCGGCGGCCGCCAGCCAGTCGCCCAGCCTCGGATCTGTGCGCCGCGCGTGCAGCACCTCTTCCAGCGCCGCCATTTCCTCGGAGCGTTGGGTCGCCGCGCCGCGCGGCATGGTGGTTTCCTGGTCCCAGCCCAGCCGCCCCATGACCTGAGCAAGCGCCCAGGTGCCGCGTTCGTGCTCGACCAGCGATTGATAGGCGTTCATGGCATTATCCCCGAATGGTGCCGCCCAGCGGATACTGGGCAAAGTGGCGCGCGCGCAGGATCAGCACCCACAGCACAACCGCCAGAAGTTGATGCGATAGCCCCAGCGCGACCGGCGCGCCGTGCATCACCGTGACGATGCCCAGCACGATCTGGGCCGCCATCGCGCCGAGAACCCAGTGAAACGCCTTGCGCGTGACGGCAAAGGAACTACGCCGCCCGCGCGCCCAGACCACAACGCCAAAAACCGCCAGCAGATAACCCGAGACCCGGTGAATGAATTGCACGGTTCCGTCGTTTTCGAACAGGTTGCGCCAGACGGGCTCCAAGTCGAACATCCCCGGCGGCAGGACCGCACCGCCCATCAGGGGCCAGTCGGTATAGCCGCGCCCGGCATCGATTCCGGCGACCAGCGCGCCCAGCAGGATTTGCAGAAACGCGAAATGCATCAACCCGGTGGACATCGAGAACAATTTACCCTCGCGCGCCCGGCGTGCCTGCAACAGCGCGCTTTCGCTGCGCCCCAACAGGAAAGCATACCACGCCAGCACGCCCAGGATGACAAAGGCCAGTCCCAGATGCGTCGCCAGCCGATAGGACGCAACGGCGGTCATCCCCTCTTGCAGACCCGAATGCACCATCCACCAGCCGATTGCACCCTGCACCCCGCCCAGAACGCCGGGGATCAGCAGGCGCGTGGTCCAGCCGGTCGGAATCTGGCGGCGCAGCCAGAACCACGCAAAGCCGACAGCCCAGACCAGCCCGATCAGCCGCCCCAACTGCCGGTGGCCCCATTCCCACCAGTAGAGAACCTGAAACTCGCCCAGCGTCATGCCCTGGTTGACCAGCCGATACTGGTCGATCTGCCGATAGCGGTCGAACTCGATCTGCCAGTCGGCAGCGTTCAACGGCGGCATCGCCCCGGTCACAGGGCGCCATTCGGTGATCGACAGGCCCGAATCCGTCAACCGGGTCAGACCACCGACCGCAATCATCGCCACGACCATGCCGAACAGCAGCCACAGCCAGGCCCGGATCGCGCGGCGCGCGCCCTGCGGCGCTTCGATCTTGCGGGGCGGCGGGGCGGCGGCCGGCCGGGTTCCCGGGGCGGCGGCTTCCTCGAAGATCGGACGTTTAGCCATCGGTATCTCCTTCGTGTCCGCGCAAGCTAGAGCCGGGATCGCGCGCCTTCAAGGCCCGCCAGTCACGGGACCGGACCTCGGGGCGGTTTTCAGGGGCGGCGCGCGAGTTGGCGCAGGATGCCGTGCAGCGTTTGCACCTCGCTGCGTGTCAGAACCCAGCGGCTGAGCATGTTGCGCAGATTCAGCTTCATGCCCGGCGCCTTTTGTTCTGGGTGAAAGAACCCGGCGGCATCGAGTTTTTCCTCGAAATGGTCGCCCAGTTTCTGCACCTCGATGGCGCTGGCCATGTCGGTGCCCGCCAGCTCCAGCCGCACGCCGGGGGTCTCGGACCCCTGCCGCGCGAATTCATACGCCGTCAGCAGCACGCATTGTGCAAGGTTCAGAGAATAGAAAGCCGGATTGACGGGCACCGTGATGATCGCGTTGGCATGGGCCACATCGTCATTTTCCAGCCCCGCGCGTTCGGGGCCGAACAGCACCGCCACCCTCTTGCCCGCGCCGATCATCGCCCGCGCCTCGGCCATCGCGGCCTCGGGGGTCAGCACCGGCTTGACCAGCCCACGCGTGCGCGCCGTGGTCGCATAGACGTAATCGCAATCGGCCAGCGCCGCGCCCAGATCGTCGAACACCCCGGCGTGGTCCAACACACCGCTGGCGCCCGACGCCATCGCCGTCGCGGCGGCATTCGGCCAACCATCGCGCGGCGCCACCAGCCGCATGTGTTCCAGCCCAAAATTGAGCATCGCGCGGGCCGCCGCGCCGATGTTCTGGCCCATTTGCGGGCGCACCAGCACCACGGCGGGCGTGCTGCCCGGTTCGGTAGAAAGCTCTCGCATCGTCGATCCCATGGCCGCGCGGATACCCCGCCGCCGTTGCCAGCGCAAGGGTCGCAAAGGACCACCCGGAACGCGTCGCCTTTGTGCGGATGGGGCCGTTCAGAGCGTGGCCCCGCGAACCCCGTCTGGCCGCCGCCCGGCCCCGGTGCCACCCCCCCGTAGCGATCGAACGGGGCCGGCGAGGCGCAAGAGCGATCCCGTCGGGCGCGCCGCTTGGCCGAATTTTCGTGCCTGACGCGGCATACACCCGAACCATCGAGAGGCCGGCCTTTCAGACGCAGAATGCAGGACAAGGAACTTTGCCGAACATGACCGAGCGATCCGCGTGAAATTCAGCCAATTATTCGTTGTTTCTCTTCATGTTATGCGGCCCCTCAGATCCTTCCTGTCAGCCGGCCAAGGGCCACCACCCTTGATGGCACGGTCGGCGCGGCCTGTGGCAGCGGTTATCCGGCTGCGGGCAAGGTTGACGCGATCCGCCAAGCGAGGGCTCGGCGGCGGCATGATGGCCGCACCGGGTTTTGCCGAGCGTGGCCTCTGCTTGGTTCTTGCCGAGCGGAGT
>JAGRMK010000177.1:0-4166 GCA_020441345.1 Paracoccaceae bacterium | reverse complement strand
AGGATAATCGTGAAAAAGAAAGGGGGCTTTGCCCCCTCTGCGCTGCGCGCATTCACCCCCAGGATATTTGAAGAGTAAAGAGGGGGGTTAAGAAGGGGTTAATGCGAGAGCATCGGCCGGGTGGCGCGTCAGCCTGCCCAATCGGGTTTGCGTTTCTCGATGAAGGCGGTGATCCCTTCGTCGGTATCGCGCAGCAGCATGTTCTCGGCCATCACCGCGGCGGTATGCGCATAGGCCTGGTCCAGCGGCAGAAGGAGTTGTTCGTAGAACGCGCGCTTGCCGATTCGCACCGCGGCTGCCAGCTTGCCGGCGACGGTCCGGGCCAGGGCCATGGTTTCGGCCTCTAGATCCTCGGGCGTGGCAATGCGGTTGATCAACCCGACCTCGCGCGCGCGCGACGCGTCGATGAATTCCCCGGTCGTCAGCATCTCGAAGGCCTGCTTGCGCGGCAAATTGCGGGTCAACGCGACCATCGGTGTCGAGCAGAACAGGCCGATGTTCACCCCGTTGACGCCGAACCGCGCATTCGAGGCCGCGACCGCCATGTCACAGGCGGCAACCAGCTGGCACCCCGCCGCCGTGGCGATACCGTGCACCTGGGCAATCACCGGTTGCGGCATCGAGGGGATCAATTGCATAACCGCCCCGCAACGGTCGAAGAGATCGGAGAAATAGGCCGCACCCTTGTCCGGCGCGGCGCGGCCGGCCTGCATTTCCTTGAGGTCATGGCCCGCGCAAAACGCCTTGCCCGCGCCGCGGATGATCACCACCTTGATCTCGGGATCGGCGGCGATCCGGGTCAGCATGGCGTGCAGCGCCGCCAGCACCGCGTCCGACAGCGCGTTGATCGCCTTGGGACGGTTCAGGGTGATCACGGCAACCCGTTCCGCAACGTCACACAGCACCAGTTCATCGGTCATCTTGCTCTCCTGTCAGGTTTCCGCGCACCTTACGAGCGGATCAAGCCGGAGGAAAGCATGCCCGTTCAGATGGATGCCGCGGCGCTCAACGCGTTCATGATGACCGAGTTTCCGCAGGTGGCCGCGCAGTTCCGTGTGGAGCGCACGGCCCCGATGGAGGCCGATATCCGGCTGCTGGTCGACGAGCAGCACCTGCGGCCCGGCGGCACGGTCAGCGGCCCGTCCATGTTCGCATTGGTGGACCTGGCGATGTATGCCGCGACATTGGCAATGATCGGGCCGGTGGCGCTGGCGGTGACGACGAATTGTTCGATCGATTTCATGCGCAAGCCAGAGGCCGGGCGCGACCTGATCGGCAGCGCGCGGCTGTTGAAGCTGGGCAAGATGCTGGCTGTCGGTGACGTTCTGGTGCGAGCGGACGGGTCCGAGGACGTTCTGGCACGTGCCAGCCTGACCTATGCAATCCCGCCCCGGCGTTAGTCGCGGCGGCGGACCTCGACGACATTGGCGCTGCGGCGGATTTCGTAGCGGCCGGCGCGCTGCACCAGGTCGCTGAGCTTGGCGCAGCCATAGGTGCGGCTGTCAAAATCCGGGTGATTGGCCTGGATCGTCTGGCCCAGCAACCCTAGTGGGAACCATTCCTGTTCCGGGTCAATGGCTTGCATGGCATTGTTGATCATCGGGATGGCCGCCGCCGGGGCATCGCGCTTGTCGATTGCCTTGGGTTCGGCCTCGGCGATCAGATTTTCGACGAAAATGAACCGCTTGCAGGCTTTCTTGAAGGCGTCCGGGGTCTTGCGTTCGCCGATGCCGTAGACATCCAACCCCTGTTCGCGGATCCGGCTGGCGAGACGGGTGAAATCGCTGTCCGAGGAAACCAGCACGAAACCGTCGAACCGGCCCGAATGCAGTAGATCCATCGCGTCGATGACCAGCGCGATATCGGACGAGTTCTTGCCGATGGTATTGGCCGGCTGGTGATGCGGAACCAGTGCCATCGAGGGCAGACGCTCGTTCCAGCCCGACATCTGTCCGCGCGAGAAGTCACCGTAGATGCGGCGCACCGAGGCCTCGCCGAGGCTGGCGATCTCGTCAAAGATGGCTTCGGCCCAGCGGGGCGACGAGTTGTCGGCGTCGATCAGGACGGCGAGAAGCGGGGATTGATTGCGGGCCATGATCGTCCTGTGCGTTCGATTGTCTCTGTCAGAGGGGGCCAGCCCCCTCGGGCCTGCGGCCCTTCACCCCCGGAGTATTTGCCGGCAAGATGAAGCCCCTCGTAGCACAGCGGCGCAGAGGATGCACAGGCCGTTATCGCGCCGGCTTCCCTGCTTGCCCGGCTTTCTCGGCAAGATCGCGGGCGATGGCGAAGGCGCCGCGCAGCTTGTCCTTGTCGGTGCCCCAGTCGCGACGGATGACGACCTTGTTGTCGCGGATCTTCGCCTGGTCCTTTTGGTCGTGAAGGAATTCCACCAAGCCCCTGGGATTGGGGAACTTGTCCTGATGAAACTGGATCGTTACCCCCTTTGGCCCGGCGTCGAGGCGGGCAATCTGGGCGCGTTTGCACATCGACTTGATCCGAACGACGACCAACAAGGTATTGACCTCTTTGGGCAAATCTCCAAACCGGTCGATCAGTTCGGCGGCGAAGCCTTCGAATTCGACCTTGTTTTCCAGCGTCGAAAGGCGCCGATACAGGCCCAGCCGCACGTCGAGATCGGGGACATAGGCCTCGGGGATCAGCACCGGCACGCCCAGGTTGATCTGTGGCGCCCATTGCCCGTCGTCGAGATCGGCCAACTCGCCCGAGCGTAGGCGGGCGATGGTTTCTTCCAGCATCTGTTGATACAGTTCGTAACCTACTTCGTTGATATGGCCAGATTGTTCCTCGCCCAGGATATTGCCCGCGCCGCGCAGATCCATGTCTTGCGAGGCGATGGTGAACCCCGCCCCGAGGCTGTCGATGGAGCCCAGCATCTTCAGCCGCCGCGCGGCCTGCGGGGTCAGCGGGCTGCGCGGCTTGGTGGTCAGGTAGCAATAGGCGCGCGTCTTGGACCGGCCGACGCGACCCCGGATCTGGTAGAGCTGCGACAGGCCGAACATGTCGGCGCGGTGCACGATCATGGTATTGGCGCGCGGGATGTCGAGACCGGATTCGACGATCGTCGTAGCCAGAAGCACGTCGTATTTTCCGTCGTAGAAGGCGTTCATGCGCTCATCCAGCTCGCCCGCCGCCAGCTGGCCATGGGCGACCAATACCTTGACCTCTGGCACCTGGGTGCGAAGGAACTCTTCGATCTCGGGCAGATCCTTGATGCGCGGCACGACGTAGAACGACTGCCCGCCGCGGAACCGTTCACGCAGCAGGGCCTCGCGGATCGTGACCGTGTCGAAATCGCTGACATAGGTGCGGATCGACAGGCGGTCGACCGGCGGCGTCGAGATCAGCGAGAGATCCCGCACCCCCGACAGCGACAGTTGCAGCGTGCGCGGGATCGGCGTCGCGGTCAGTGTCAGGACATGAACATCCGAGCGCAGTTCCTTGAGCCGTTCCTTGTGGCCGACACCGAAATGCTGTTCTTCGTCGATCACCATCAGCCCCAGGTTCCGAAACTTGATCGACTTGGCCAGGAGCGCATGAGTGCCGACGACGATATCGACCGTGCCATCGGTCAGCCCGGCGCGGGTGGCGCTGGCCTGTTTCGCGGGAACGAACCGGGACAATTGTCTGACAACCAGGGGAAATCCCCGGAAGCGTTCGGTGAAACTGTTGAAATGCTGTCGCGCCAGCAGCGTCGTCGGGCACACGACCGCGACCTGCAATCCCGACATGGCGGCGATGAAGGCGGCGCGCATCGCCACCTCGGTCTTGCCGAATCCGACATCGCCGACCACCAGCCGGTCCATCGGGCGGCCGCGGTCGAAGTCGGTGATCACATCCTCGATGGCGGTCAACTGGTCTTCCGTCTCGGCATAGGGAAAACGGGCGGCAAAGGCCTCCCACAGGCCCTCGGGCGGGTTCAGAACCGGGGCCTTGCGCAACTCGCGTTCGGCGGCAATGCGGATCAGCTTGTCGGCCATCTCGCGGATGCGCTGCTTGAGCCTGGCCTTTTTCGCCTGCCAGGCGCCACCGCCCAGCTTGTCCAGAAGCCCGGTCTCGTGGCCATAGCGCGACAGAAGTTCGATGTTCTCGACCGGCAGATAAAGCCGGTCGCCGCCCGCGTATTCCAGCGCGATGCATTCATGCGG
>JAGRMK010000176.1 GCA_020441345.1 Paracoccaceae bacterium | reverse complement strand
GCCCCCGGCCTTCGGCCTCCCCCGGAGTATTGGGGGCAAGATGAAATCACGGTCAGCCGGTGTGTTGGCCGAACAAGCTCAGCATCCGGCGCAGGAAATCGGTACGCACCTCGGGGCGTTCCATGGTCAGTTCGTGTTTGGCGCCGGGGTAGTCGATCAGTTCGGCCCGTGGCCAGCGCGCGACGCGGTCGCGGATTGCCTGGGGTGAAACGATCGCCTCGTCGCCGCCAAGGCCGAACAGCGCGGGAAGATCGGGCGAAGGCAGGGTGGCCAGAGCGCGCATCTCGGTGACGGCCTGGCCCATCCAGCGCAGGCTGGGTCCGCCCAGCGACAGGCCCGGCTCGCCGGCGATCTGGGCCTTCATCCGGTCGAACTGGGCTTCATCGGTGGTCAGGGTGTTGTCGGCGAAACGCATTCCGGGCAGGCCGAACGCCGGGCCGGTGGTCGGCGCGTAACGCGCATCGAGGCCGAGGGGGTGCAACACCCTGGACAGGGTGCGCAACGCCGCGGTCAGGAAGGCTGGTTGCGCAAGGCCGAGCATCGGCGCACTGAACGCGACGGCGGGCGGGCGTTTGCCACGCATCAAGCCACGCAGGCCGATGCAGCCGCCCATGGAGTGCACGAGCCATGGATGCGGTCCCGGCGCGAGTATTTCGGCGGCCTCGAGCACGGCGTCGAGATCGCGCTGATAGTCCGAGAAGCGCCCGACATGGCCCATCAGGGGATCCGGCGCCAGCCTGTCTGCGAGGCCCTGACCGCGCCAATCGACGACCAGGGCGCCCCAGCCCGCATCCGCCAGATCGCGCACCACGAGGCCGTATTTCTCGATGTATTCGGTGCGCCCCGGCAGGATCAGAACCTGTCGGTCGCCGGGCCAATGCGCCAGGCGCAGGCGCGTGCCGTCCGATGCGGGCAGCCAATACGCACGCCCGGTGTCGGGCGCGCCGCAGGATGCCAGCGGAGCGGCGGCCAGGGTCATCTCAGGCGAGGACCGACGCGAGTTTCATCGCCGCGCTCATCGAGCCGTCGATCTTCAGCTTGCCGGACATGAAGGCCATCGTCGGGTTCACGTCGCCGTTCATCATGCCCTCGAAGGTTTCGACCGAGGCGGTGAGGGTCACATCGGCGTCTTCGTCGCCGGCACCGGCGCGGGCGCCATCGCCGTCGAGCATGATCGCACCTTCGCCTTCGATGACGAATTTGGCGGTGCCGTCGATACCGCCGGCGACCTTGGCGGCCAGAGCTTCGACGGCGTGTCTGATGATGTCATTCATGAGATTGTCCTGATCGTGATCGTTTGGGTCTGCGGTCCGGAGTTTTGCCCTCTCGCAATTCTTCCGTGCCGCGCTATTGTCGGGACTATGAAGCAGGCTCGACCAATCCTCAATGCTCTCGTTGCGGCAACATTGGCCTTTGGGGCGGTGTGTGTTGGCCCCTATGGTGCGGTGTCGTCGGCCAGGGCACAGACCGGGGAGCACTCGGGGGGGCAGACCTCTGATCCGTCGCCCGATATCGACGCCTTGCTGCGCGACCTGGCGCGCCCGGACCAGGAGCGGTGGGTGCGCATTGAGCGGCAGATCCTGCGCTATTGGGCGCGGTCGGGATCGGCGGCGATCGACTATCTGTTCGGTCGCGGACAGGCGGCCTTGCAAGCCGGTCAGGCCGAGGACGCGATTGCCCATTTCAGCGTGGTGATCGACCACGATCCCGATTTCGCCGAGGCCTGGAACGGGCGGGCGACCGCCTATTTCATGGTCAACCGACTGGGGCAGTCCATGTCCGATATCGAGCAGGTTCTGATCCGCAACCCGCGGCATTTCGGCGCCTTGGCCGGGCTGGGCATGATTCTGGAGCAGCTGGAGCGCCCAGAAGAGGCGCGCGAGGCCTTCGCGGCCTCTTTGGCGATTCACCCGCATCAGGCCAGCGTGATCGAGGCTCTGGCGCGGCTCGACCTTGCCACGGCCGGGGCGGCGCTTTAGGTCCAGCGCCAAGGCGGCGGGTGCCCGGGTGACGTGGTCCCGGATCTGACATTCCGGGCAAGACAACAAGGCAGACGGCATGAACAGGCAGGGGCGGGTTACGGCGGTCTTGGGCCCCACCAACACCGGCAAGACGCATCACGCCATCGAGCGCATGCTGAGCCATCGCACCGGAGTGATCGGTCTGCCGCTGCGTCTGCTGGCGCGCGAGGTTTATGACCGCATTGTCGCGCTGCGTGGCCCTTCGGTGGTGGCGCTGGTGACTGGTGAAGAGCGTATCGTGCCGCCGCGCACGCAGTACTGGGTCTGCACCACCGAGGCGATGCCGCTTGAAATCGGCGCCGATTTCGTCGCCATTGACGAGATCCAGCTTTGCTCTGATCCCGACCGGGGGCATGTGTTCACCGACCGGTTGCTGCATGCGCGGGGGCTTCTGGAAACGGTGTTCCTGGGCTCTGACACGATGCGCGGGGCGATCGCGGCGCTGGTGCCCGGCGTGCAGTTCCAGCGCAAGGATCGGCTGTCAGAGCTGACCTATGCCGGGTCCAGGAAGATCGCGCGGATGCCGGCACGGTCCGCCATCGTCGCGTTCTCGGTGGAAAACGTCTATGCCATCGCCGAGCTGATCCGCCGCCAGAAGGGCGGCTGCGCGCTGGTCATGGGGGCGTTGAGCCCGCGCACGCGCAATGCGCAGGTGGAGCTATACCAGAACGGCGACGTGGATTACCTGGTAGCGACCGATGCGATTGGCATGGGGTTGAACCTGGATATCAAGCATATCGCCTTTGCCGGGACGGCGAAGTTCGACGGGCGCCGGATGCGGGCGCTGAACCCGGACGAGCTGGCGCAGATCGCCGGGCGGGCCGGACGGCACACCGCCAGCGGCACCTTCGGCGTGACCGGCGAGGCCCGGCCGATGGCCCCCGAGGTTGTCGAGGCCATCGAAACCCACCAGTTCCTGCCGGTGCGCAAGCTGCATTGGCGCAACGCGCGGCTGGAGTTCGGCACCCATGAGCGGCTGATCGCCAGCCTGGAGCAGCAGACCCGCGACGAATGGCTGACGCGGGTGCGGGAATCCGATGACCTCGTGGCGCTCAAGATGCTGACGGCAATGCCCGAGGTGCTGGGGCGTCTGCGCGATCCGCGCGACGTGCGGCTGTTGTGGGATGTCTGCCGCATTCCGGATTTTCGCGGCATTTCCCCGACCGAACACGCCGGGTTGCTGGCGCATCTGTTCGGCTTTCTGCACGATGGTGGGCGCGTGCCCGCCGATTGGCTGGCGACGAACATCGCGCGTATTGACCGGGTGCAGGGCGACATCGATACCTTGTCGCGCCGATTGGCGTTTATCCGCACCTGGACCTATGTGGCGCAACGAACCGGGTGGGTTGATGACGAAAGCCATTGGCGCGGCGAGACTCGCGCTGTAGAAGACCGCCTGTCAGATGCGTTGCACGAACGCCTGACTGCTGCATTTGTTGACCGGCGCACCAGCATCCTGTTGCGCCGGTTGAACCAGAAGGAGAGCCTTGTGGCCGAGG
>JAGRMK010000175.1 GCA_020441345.1 Paracoccaceae bacterium | reverse complement strand
CCGGTCGATCCCTCGATCAGCAGGGCCACTTCACCCATCATGCGGATCTGGTGCGCTTCGGTCTGGGCGCCGGTTTCATCGTTGTCGAGGACGATCATTGCCGCCTCTTCCTGATTCTCGGCCGCCCATTGCCAGCCGCGCATCGAGGCGCGAACGAATCGCGCCATCCGGTCGACGAACTCAGGATCCTCGAGATTCGATTCGAGGACATAGAGCCCGTCCTCCAACGTTGCGACGCCCTGATCCTCGTATTTGAAGGTGACCAGTTGATCGGGCGTGATGCCCGCATCCAGCACCTGACCGTATTCGTTATAGGTCATGGTGCTGATGCAATCGGCCTGACGCTGCAACAGCGGATCGACGTTGAAGCCCTGGCGCAGCACCTCGACACCGTCCTCGCCGCCCTCGGTCGGGATGCCCAGATGGCTCATCCACGACAGGAACGGGTATTCGTTGCCAAAGAACCAGACACCCAGCGTGCGACCGCGGAAATCCTCGGGCGAGGTGATTCCGGTTTCCGCCAGACAGGTCAGCATCATCCCCGAGCGCACATAGGGCTGCGCGATATTGACCACCGGCGCGCCCTGCTCGCGCGCGGCCAGGGCACTGGGCATCCAGTCGACCATTACATCCGCACCGCCCCCCATCAGCACCTGCACGGGCGCGATATCGGGGCCACCGGGGCGGATCGTGACGTTCAACCCCTCGTCGGCGTAGAAGCCGTTTTCCAGCGCCGCGTAATAGCCCGCGAACTGGGCCTGCGTCACCCATTTCAGTTGCAGCGTGACATCGTCCATGCCGCCGTGGCTGTCGGCGCTTGCGGCGCCCGCCGCCATCGCCAGACCAGCCGTCATTCCAACCAGCGTGTATTTCATCATAGTCGTCACCTCCGTGTTGACCGGCCCATGTCGGGCCGTTTTTATCTGCTGCGCTGCGACGGGTGCCAAAACGTCACCCGCCGTTCGAGCAGAGCCCAGAAACCGTAGAACGCCGACCCAAGCAGCGCCGCCACGGCAATTTCAGACCACACCATGTCCAGCTGCAAGCGCCCGACCTCGGTGGAAATGCGAAACCCCATGCCCCGGGTCGGCGAGCCGAAGAATTCGGCCACGATCGCCCCGATCAGCGCCAGTGTTGCACAGATTTTCAGCCCGTTGAAAACAAAAGGCATCGCCGCGGGCAGGCGCAGCGTCATCAGCGTTTGCCACCAGCCCGCCGAATAGGTGCGCATCAGATCGCGCTGCATCGCGTCGGTCGCGGCCAGCCCCTGCACGGTGTTGACCAGCATCGGAAAGAACACCATCGCCACCACGACCGCGGCCTTGCTGGGCCAGTCGAAGCCGAACCACATGACGAAGATCGGCGCGGTGCCGATGATCGGCAGCGCGGCCAGGAAATTACCCACCGGCAACAACCCCCGGCGCAGGAAGCCGTAGCGATCGACCACCAGCGCAAACAGGATCGCCGCACCGCAGCCGATGGCAAAACCGCTCAGCGTGCCGCGCACGAAGGTCTGAACGAGATCCGTCCAGAGGATATCGGTCGATTGCGACAGGCGCAGACCGATCTCGGTCGGGGCCGGCAGAATCACCCGCGGTACGTCCAGCGCCTTGACCACGGCCTCCCAGGCCCAGAGCACGGTCACGCCAAAGACCAGCGGCGCAACCAGCGGCTGCACCCGCCCCCAGAGACCGCCCCGGCCGCGCAACTCGGCGACAAAGGCCACCAGCATCCATCCGCCCAACCAGACCGCAACCATCGCCGCCCAGAAACCAGCGCCCTCAGCCCCGGTCTGGCGCAACGCCAGTCCCGCCGCCGCGATCAGCAGCACATTCCACAGCGCCAGCAACAGCAGCGCCCGTTGCCAGCGTGCACGGCCCGGCCCATAGCCAAAGGCCAGCACCACCGCCGCGACCAGCGCCGCCATCACGATGCCCGAGGGCTGACCGCCCTGCCCCGTCAGCGCCAGCGCCACGGCCCCCGGCACAACCACCGCCAGGCCCAGGCGCTGCCAGCCGCCCGGCATCCTCACCCCGCCCGTCATGTCGCCATCCCCATCCGCTTGAGCGTCCGCCGCTCGATCGTGCCGACGATGCCCACCAGCCCCGCCGCCAGGATCGCCGCCGCGAACAGCGCCGCCCAGATCTGCACGGTCTGGCCGTAATAGCTGCCCGACAACAGGCGCACGCCCAGCCCACCTTGCTGCACCGGCAATTCACCGACGATCGTGCCGACCAGAGCAGCGGCAATGCCCACCTTCAGCGAGGCAAAGAGATAGGGCATCGAAGTCGGCAGGCGCAGCTTGAAGAATACCGCCCCGCCGGATGCCGAATAGGTTTTCATCAGGTCCAGTTGCATCGCGTCGGGGGCGCGCAGCCCCTTGACCATGCCAACCACCACCGGAAAGAAGCTGAGATAGGCGGCGATGATCGCCTTGGGGATCACCCCCGATATGCCGATGGAATTGAGCACCACGATGATCATCGGCGCCAGTGCGATGATCGGAATCGTCTGGCTGGCAATCGCCCAGGGCATGACGCTGGCATCCATCGCCCGGTTATAGACGATACCCACCGCCAGCAGGATCCCCGCCCCGGTGCCGATGGCAAAGCCCAGCATGGTCGCGGTCAGCGTCACCCAGCCATGATAGATCAGGCTGCGATTCGACAGGCTGCCCGAGTTCCACCAGCCGCGCCGACCGGTCAGTTCCTCGATGACGGTCGAGTTCCACAGCTCCGCCACCACCTGATGCGGCGCCGGCAGGACCGGGCGGTCCTGGTTCATGGTCCGCGCGACCAATTGGCCGAACGGCAGATCGGCGCCCGCCCGCGCCGCCTGATCGCGCTCCCATTGCGCGTTCATCGGGATCACGGCGAGATACCACAGCGCCAGCAGCGCCGCGACGACGGTCAGGACGGGAAGCGTGCGGCTCATGATGCGTTCGCCTCGTCATAGCCCGCCCGAAGCCCCTCGCGGACACGGTGCGCGATCTCGATGAACTCGGGGCTGTCGCGGATCTCCAGCGGTCGCTCCCTGGGCAGGGGGCTGTCGATGATGTCGGTGATCCGGCCCGGACGCGGCGACATGACGACGATCCGGGTGCTCAGATAGACCGCCTCGGGGATCGAATGGGTCACGAAGCCGATGGTCTTTCGCGTCCGTGCCCAGAGGCTGAGCAATTCCTCGTTCAGGCGGTCGCGCACGATCTCGTCCAGCGCGCCAAAGGGCTCGTCCATCAGCAGGATATCGGCATCGAAAGCCAGCGCCCGCGCGATGCTGGCGCGCTGCTGCATCCCGCCGGACAATTGCCAGGGAAACTTTTTCTCGAACCCCGACAGCTCGACCAGCTCCAGCACGCGGGCCACGCGCTCGGCCTGTTCGGCCTTGGAAAACCCCATGATTTCAAGTGGCAGGCGAATATTCCCGCCAATCGTGCGCCACGGATAGAGCCCCGCCGCCTGGAAAACATAACCATAGGCGCGGGCCTGACGCGCTTGATGCGCCGTCATCGCGTTGACCGACAGCGTACCCGCCGTCGGCTGCTCCAGATCCGCGATGGTGCGCAGGAACGTCGTCTTGCCGCAACCCGAGGGGCCGATGAAGCTGACGAACTCCCCCTTGTTGATGGTCAACGTCACATCCTTCAAGGCGTGGACCGGGCCGTCGTTGGTCTGGAACGTCAGGCCCAGGTCGCGCGCCTCGATGACCGGCTGCAAATCCGCGTCGCGCATCACACCCCCGTCGCCGGAATGCCCGACCGCTGCACCGGCCGCGGCGCGGTCAGTTCCTTCCACTGGCTCAGCGCCGTGTTGACCGTCGCGTTGGGCGCGCGGCTGACGAACTTGCCGTGCCCTTCTTGCGTGCGGATCTCGCCGTCATGCACCGCCACCTGGCCCCGAGTCAGCGTGAAGCGCGGCAAACCCTTGACGTGATGCCCCTCGAACACGTTGTAATCGATGGCCGATTGCTGGGTGCTTGCGGCGATGGTCTTTTCCTTTTTCGGATCCCAGACCACCAGATCGGCATCGGCCCCCACCAGGACCGCGCCCTTCCTGGGATAGCAATTCAGGATCTTGGCGATGTTGGTGCTGGTCACGGCCACGAATTCGTTCGGCGTCAGGCGACCGGTGGCGACGCCATGGGTCCAAAGCATCGGCATCCGGTCCTCAAGCCCGCCGGTGCCGTTCGGGATCTTGGAAAAATCGCCCACGCCGTAACGCTTTTGCTCGGTGCTGAAGGCGCAGTGATCCGTCGCCACCACGCTCAGCGACCCCGATTGCAGCCCGGCCCACAGACTGTCCTGATGCTTCTTGTTGCGGAACGGCGGGCTCATGACGCGGCGCGCGGCATGGTCCCAATCAGGGTTGAAATACTCGCTCTCGTCCAGC
>JAGRMK010000174.1 GCA_020441345.1 Paracoccaceae bacterium | reverse complement strand
GGATCAGGATCACCACGGTGATCGCGCGGCTCAGGTGCGGCAGGATGATGAAGCGGAACCGGGCCAGCGCCGGGGCGCCATCCATCTCGGCGGCTTCAAGTTGTTCGCTGTCCAGAGATTGCACGGCGGTCAGCAGGATCAGGGTCGCAAAGGGCAACCACTGCCAGGCGACGATCACGATGATCGAGAACAGCGGCGCCTGACTGAGAAAATCATAGGGCTGAAGGCCCAGGAATTTGTAGAGATAGGAAAACAGCCCGTTGTCCACGTTGAAGAACATGTTCTTCCAGACCAGCGCGGACACCGTGGGCATGACAAAGAACGGTGCGATCACCAGAACCCGCACGATCCCCTGCCCGAACATCGGCCGGTCCAGCAAGAGCGCCATCAGCACCCCGCCGCCGATCGTGATCACCAGGATCCCGCCAACCATTTGCAGCGTCGTGATAACCGCGTTGGTAAAGGAGGACGAGGTCAGGAAGGACGCGTAATTGTCGAACCCGATCCAGGCATCGAAGACACCGCGCAGCGGGCGGTAATCGGCAAAAGAGAAATAGAGCGTCATGCACAGCGGGATCAACATCCACACCAGCAAGACAAACACGGCCGGGGCAATCATGATGCGGGCCGCAGATTTGGAATGGGCTGTCGCCATGTCTGGCTCCTGACTGGAAATGACCTGCCCGCGCGGCGTTTGGTAGCTACGCGAAACGGACGGTGATCAGGGGAAAGGAAAACAGGCGGCGCAAGTTGCGCGCCGCCCGTCAGGGAAACCGGGCTTAGTAGCCGGCGGCTTCCATTTCTTCGACGGTCAGTTCCTGCGCATTGGCCAGGGCCTCAGCGGCGGTTTGCTGACCGGCCAGAGCGGCCGAGAACTGCTGACCGACCTGGGTTGCGATGCCGGCGAACTCAGGGATCGCGACAAACTGCACGCCGGTATAGGGAACCGGGTCAACGGTCGGGTGGATCGGATCGGCCGAGTTGATGCTTTCCAGCGTCATCTGGGCGAACGGAGCCGCATCGAGGTAAGCCTGGTTTTCATACAGCGAGGTGCGGGTGCCCGGAGGAACGTTGGCCCAGCCTTCGTTGGCCGCAACCAGTTCCGAATAGGCCTGGCTCGTGGCCCAGCTGATGAAGGTCTTGGCAGCGTCCTGGTTGTCGGACGAGGCCGGGATGGCCAGCGACCAGGCCCAGAGCCAGTTGCCGCGCGGGCCCAGGCCGTTGTCGGGTGCCAGCGCGAAGCCGACCGAGTCCGCGACGGTGGAATCCGCGCCGGTCACGAAGGACGCCGCAACCGTGGCGTCGATCCACATGCCGCATTTGCCCTGCTGGAACAGCGTCAGGTTTTCGTTGAAGCCGTTGTTGGCTGCGCCCACCGGGCCCGATTCCGCCATCATTTCCAGGTAGAAGTTCAGGGTGTTTGCCCAGGCTTCAGAGTCGAACTGCGGGTTCCAATCCATGTCGAACCAACGCGCGCCGAACGAATTGGCCATCGCCGTCAGGAAGGCCATGTTCTCGCCCCAACCGGCCTTGCCGCGGGCGCAGATGCCGTTGATTTCGTTTTCACGGTCGGTCATCGCCGCAGCGGCCTGGCGGATGAAGTCCCAGGTCGGCGCGTCGGGCATGGTCAGGCCGGCGGCTTCCATCAGGTCGGTGCGATACATGACCATGGACGATTCGCCATAGAACGGCGCGGCATAGAGGTTGCCGTCAACGGTCAGGCCACCGGCGATCGCGGGCAGCAGGTCGTCGGCATTCCAGTCGTCGGCCATGCCGTCGTTCAGCGAAACGAGCCAGCCGTTTGCGCCCCAGATCGGCACTTCATAGGTGCCGATGGTCATCACATCATAGGCGCCGCCACCGGTCGAGATGTCGGTGGTCACGTTCTGGCGCAGGACGTTTTCTTCCAGCGTCACCCACTCCAGCGTGATTTCCGGGTGCAGCTCGTTGAAAGCGGCGGTCAGACCCTGCATGCGGATCAT
>JAGRMK010000173.1:2266-2684 GCA_020441345.1 Paracoccaceae bacterium | reverse complement strand
GTCCAAGAAGGCGCCGATCTTCCGTAAAGGCGGCACCTACAAGGGCCCGGTTTCGCGCAGCCATGCGTTTGACCTGCCCAAGAAGGTGCGTGCCCTGGGTCTGAAGCACGCGCTGTCGGCGAAAGCCGCTGCTGGCAAGCTGGTGATCCTGGATGCGGCGGACCTTGCCGAAGCCAAGACCGCGATGCTGGCCAAGGCCGTCAACGATCTGGGCTGGAAAAAGGTCCTGGTCATCGACGGTTCCGAAGTCAACGCGAACTTCGCCGCCGCCGCCCGTAACCTCGATGGCGTGGATATCCTGCCGTCGATGGGCGCGAACGTTTATGACATCCTCAAGCGCGACACCCTGGTGATCACGCGGGCGGGTGTCGAAGCTCTGGAGGCTCGTCTGGCATGAGCGCGAAAGCTGAACATTACG
>JAGRMK010000173.1:0-2259 GCA_020441345.1 Paracoccaceae bacterium | reverse complement strand
CCGCAAGCCGATCATCACCGAGAAAGCAACCATGGCCTCTGAAGCCAACGCGGTTGTCTTCGAAGTGGCCATCGATGCGACCAAGCCGCAGATCAAAGAGGCCGTCGAAAACCTCTTTGGCGTCAAGGTCAAAGCGGTCAATACCACGATCACCAAGGGCAAAGCCAAGCGGTTCCGGGGCATCCTGGGGCGCCGCAAGGATGTCAAGAAAGCGTATGTTTCGTTGGAAGACGGCAACGCGATCGACGTGTCCACCGGTCTTTGACCGGTATCGGTACTGACACTGTTCCCACCGGATGCCTCAAGGCGCCCGGTGGGAATTCTCTTTGACGGTGCGGTGAACACGCGCCGCACGGGGCACTTTCCAAATGGCCAGTGCCACACTATTCTGAAGCTTCCGCCGGGACGACCCGGTCTTGACAGGAACGGCCGGGACGACCCGTTGGATCGGGGGTCGTATTGGCTTGGGTTCTGCTTGCAATTGCCGGAGTGCTCGAAGTCGCCTGGGCGACGGGGCTCAAGGCAATGGCACTTCGTTTCAATCTTTTTCTGGCGTTCTTTACAGCGCTTTCCATGATCCTGAGCCTTGCGGCTTTGACTGGGGCGATGGCGCGCATTCCGCTGGGTATCGCCTATCCCGTCTGGACGGCGATCGGCTCGCTGGGGGCCGTCGCCATGAGTGCGGTGGTCTTCGGGCAGGGGTTGAGCCTGCAAGCCCTGTTAGGCGTCTTGTTTATCGTTGCAGGAACGCTCCTGCTGGGTCTGGAAACCGTGTAAGTTGGAGGCAACCATGTCCAACACCAGAAAACCGCAACGCGCCCTGATCGAAGGCCGCGCTGCGTTGATCGTCATCGACATTCAGAAGAGCACTTTCATCGACGACAGCGCGGAGCGGTCGATCGACAACATGCCCGGTTATCGCGACCGAATGCTGGCAGCACGCGCTGCGGTGGATGCGGCCCATGCAGCGAAGATCCCGGTGATCTTCATTCAGGAGATCCACCGCGCCGATCTGGTGGATTTCGGGCGCGAGTTGGACGGGGACGAAGACATACACTGCCTTGACGGCGATCCACGCACCGAGGTTGCCAAGGAAGAGATGGGCTTCAGTCCGGGTGATTACCTGGTGCCCAAACGGCGTTACTCCGCGTTTTTCGGGACGGATTTCGAAATCCTGCTGCGCGGCCTGAGGGTGGATACGCTGCTGCTGTGCGGCGGGCTGACGGATGTCTGCGTGCATTACACCTTCGTCGATGGCCACCAGTCGGACTATTTCTGCCGCGTGATCGAGGATTGCGTCGCGGGATCTTCCCTTGAGGCCCACGAAGCCGCCCTGCGCGCGATGGAATACCTGCAAACCGGCGCCCGCCGCAGCTTGCCCCAGGTGATGGCGGCGATGGCGCAGGCTGGACAGTGAGCGGCGCGGTGGGGTAAAACCCCACCCTACACAGATCGGCATGGCCTCTGCCGGATGGTGGGGGCCTGTTCCTTTTGATGCGGCCAGGAGGAAACCATGCGCGATGACGAGGCCACCTTGCATCTGCTGTGCGGCAAGATCGCCTCTGGCAAGTCAACATTGGCCACGGCATTGGGCGGAGCGCCCGGCCGGGTCGTGCTGGATCAGGATGCCTGGCTTTTCGGCCTGTTTGGCGACCGCATGAAAACGATCGATGACTATATCGCGTTTTCTGAGCGTTTACGGGCCTTGATTGGGCCACACGTGGTGCGCTTGCTGCATGCGGGGGTGGCGGTGGTGCTGGACTTCCCCGCGAACACGCCGGAAGACCGCACGTGGATGCGCAGCCTGATCGATGCCTCCGGCGCGCGGCATCTGATGCATGTCCTCGATGTGCCGACCGAGGTGTGTTGGCAGCGGTTACAGTTCCGCAATGCTGAAGGGCGCCATCCGTTCCAGGCATCGCGCGTGCAGTTCGACGCCATCACGCGCCACTTTTCCGTGCCCAAGCCGGAAGAGGGTTTTGATCTGGTCTGGCATGAAGGGTCTGACGGGTAACACCAAGCGTTTGCAGCGCGGTGGGAACGCACCGACAAGCCGTCTAAGGACAAACAACGCGCCCGCACCCTATAGACACCCCTCATCAACCCTGCTATCCCGCGCCAGTCGCCCAGCCCCGGATTCGTTCCGGGGCTGTCGATTTGTGGAATCGGGGTTCGCAAGACCCCAAGACTACGGCCACCTTCGGGGGGCTATCACTGGGGGCAGGAGAGCCTGCCCGCAAAGCAACGGAAGACAGAAAG
>JAGRMK010000009.1:10257-12605 GCA_020441345.1 Paracoccaceae bacterium | reverse complement strand
TCATCGGCACCGGCAGCAGCCGCGCCGAGGTGCCGCCGACATAGCGGAACAACGGCTGGGTGGTAAAATCCGCCGCCGCCTTGGCCGTCGCCAGCGAAACGCCCAGGATCGCGTTGGCGCCCAGGCGGGCCTTGTTCGGTGTGCCGTCGAGTTCGATCAGCGCCGCGTCGATGGCCTGCTGTTCGGTCGCATCGACGCCGATCAGCGCCTCGGCGATTTCGCCATTGACCGCCGCCACGGCGTGCAACACGCCCTTGCCCATGTAGCGTGCCTTGTCTCCGTCGCGCAATTCGACCGCCTCATGCGCCCCGGTCGAGGCCCCCGAGGGCACGGCGGCCCGGCCCATCGTGCCGTCCTCGAGGATCACGTCGACTTCGACCGTCGGGTTGCCCCGGCTGTCGAGGATCTCACGGCCGATGATATCTAGGATGGTGGTCATGGACGCCCCTCTCAATGGCTTGTTTGGCGTCTCTATACTGTGCGCCCCCCCGTGTTGAAAGGGCCGAGGAGGGGTAAAAGCAGGCTGTTGGCGATAAATGTTAGCGCAATCATCCATCGCGCGGGGCCTTGCGACCGCCCGTCACCGCGGCAAGACCCGCCGCCGCAACCGCATTTCACGGGTAAGGGTATACAGCCCGGCCGCCACGATCAGCACCGCCCCGGCCAGGGTCAACAGATCGGGGCGCTCGCCAAAGACCACAACGCCGATCATCATGCCGAAAACCAGCCGCGAGTAACGGAACGGCGTGGTCAATCCGATTTCCCCGACGCGGGTTGCCTGAACCAGCGCAACATAGCCCAGGATCCCGGCCAGCAGCGCCAGCGCCTGAAGCCCCCAATCGGCGGCGGTCGGCATGACGGCTGGATCGCCAGCCAGCACCAAAAGGATCACGCCACCGGGGATTGCCGCGGCAAAGCCCCAGCCGGATACCTGGATCGACGCCACGCTGGCGGGCACGCGGCGGGTCGCCAGATCGCGCACCGTCAGCGCCACGACGGCCCCCAACGGCAACAAGACATAGGGATCAAACCCGCTGGCGCCCGGTCTGACGATCATCAGAACACCGATGAACCCGATGACAATTGCGCTCCAGCGTCGCCAACCCACGGGCTCGCGCAAGAACAGGGCGGCGGCCAGCGTCACGGTCAAGGGCATGGCTTGCAGAACCGCCGTGACCACACTGAGCGGCGCCAAGGCGATCCCCAGAAGCATGAACACCACCGCGAAGACCTCGGCCAGGGTGCGCAGCAGAACCGCGCCCCGCAGCGCCTGGCGGTCCAGCAGGCTGTGTCCTTGCAGCCGCGCCAGAATGGCAAAGACCAGCACCCCGCCGACGCCCAGGAAGATCCCGATCTGCCCGATCGGAAGGTGCACCGCCAGGGTCTTGATCAAGGCGTCTTCGGCGGCAAACCCCGCCATCGAGGCCACCATGAAGATCGGTCCGTTCAAACTGCTCATGGGGGCTCCGAGGCTATGCCTTCTGGACATAACGCCATGTGGTCAGCGCGGAAAGGGTCAGCGGCGCTGTTTCACGCCGTAAAGCTCCAGCCGATGCCCTTCCAACCGATAACCAAGGCGCTGCGCGATGGCTTCCTTGAGGGCTTCGATCTCGGGGTCGCAGAATTCGATCACCTCGCCGGTGGCAACGTCGATCAGATGGTCGTGGTGGTCGCGGTCGGCGTCTTCCCAGCGCGCGCGGCCATCGCCGAACTCGCGCCGCTCCAACAGACCGACCTCTTCGAAGGCCTTGACCGTGCGATAAACCGTGGCAATCGAAATGCCCGGGTCCAGATCGGCGGCGCGCGCGTGCAAGGCTTCGACATCGGGGTGGTCGGCGGCGGATTCGAGGATCTGCGCGATCACCCGACGTTGCCCCGTCAGCCGCAACCCCTTCGCTTCGCAGCGTTCCACCAATCCGGGCCGCCTGTTTGTCCTGGTCATGTCGCTGCCGTATGCCGTTCACCTGACCCTCAGATTAGGCGAATTCGCGCGGCACGAAAAGACCGTTGGGGGGGTTGACCCGGCACCGCCAAACCGGTTCACTTGTTCAGCATCCCCGACACGCAGGTTTTCCATGTCAGCCCCTCAACGCCGCGCGCTCGATCTTCCGGGCTTCTGGATCATGTTCGGCCTGGCAATGCTGTTTGGGGCAAACAACGTGTTGATCAAGCTGGGAAATCAAGGCCTGCAACCGGTGTTCTTCGCGGGCGCGCGGTCGGTCGTGGCGGCGCTGGCGGTGACCGGGTGGATGATCTGGCGACGCATTCCGATGCGCGGCGACCTGTGGCGGCCCGGGTTGTTGATGGGGCTGCTGTTTTCCTCGGAATTCCTGTTTCTGTTCATCGCG
>JAGRMK010000009.1:2471-10142 GCA_020441345.1 Paracoccaceae bacterium | reverse complement strand
CCGGTGCGCCTGGTCGGGTTCATGATGGGGTTCGGCGGCGTCGTGCTGACCTTTGCCGCGCGCTCGGACCTGAGCACGGCGGGCAACATCTGGGGCGATCTGGCGGCGCTGGTCGCGGGGATGTCCTGGGCGGCGATTGTCGTCGTGTCGCGCATGACCCGCATGGGAACGACGCGCTCGGAGACCCAGTTGTTCTGGCAATTGTCGGTCTCGGCGGTGGTGCTCTGCGCGCTGGCGCCGCTGTTTGGCGGCCCCATGGTGCGCGCTTTCGACGGGTTCCAGCTGGTGCTGTTCCTGATTCAGGCGCTGGGAGTCGCGGCCTTCGGTTTCGTGCTGTGGTTCTGGCTGCTGGGCCGCTATCAGGCCTCGACCGTGGCCAGCTTCAGCTTTCTGACCCCGGTGCTCAGCGCGCTCTTGGGTTGGCTGTTGCTGAACGAGCCGATTACCTGGGCCACGCCCTTTGCGCTGGCGCTGCTGGTGGCGGGTCTGGTGCTGATCAACCGCCGCCCGAAAATCCCGACCTGAGGCTAACGCGCCGCCAGCGCCTGATCGAGCAGATCGGCCAGGACGGCGCGCGGCACCGCGGCGGTGACGAAACTGTCGCCGATATCGCGCGCCAGGATGAACCGCATCGCGCCATCCACGACCTTCTTGTCCTGCGCCATCAGCGCGATCAATCCGTCGCGCCCCGGCAGGTCGCCGGGAATGTCGGCCAGGCTGCGCTTCATGCCCATCGCCTGCAAATGCGCCGCGACCCGTGCCGGCGCCTCTTGCCCGCACAGCCCCAGCCGTGCCGACAGATCGAAGGCCAGAAGGCACCCGATCGCCACCCCCTCGCCATGCAGCAAGCGGTCGCCGTAGCCGGTCGCGGCCTCCAGCGCGTGTCCGAAGGTATGGCCAAGGTTCAGCAAGGCGCGGTCGCCCTGCTCGGTTTCGTCGCGCTCGACGATATCGGCCTTCATGCGCACCGCATGGCGCACCGCCGCCTGACGTGCGCCCCGGTCGCCTCGCGCCAGCGCCGGACCGTTCGCTTCGAGCCATGCGAAATAGTCCGCGTCGCCCAGCAGCCCGTATTTGACGACCTCGCCATAGCCGGCCAGAAAATCGCGCGGCGTCATTGTGTCGAGCACCTCGATATCGGCCAGCACCAGACTGGGCTGATGGAACGCGCCGATCAGGTTCTTGCCCTGCGCGCTGTTGATCCCGGTCTTGCCGCCCACCGAACTGTCGACCTGTGCCAGAAGCGAGGTCGGGATCTGCACGAAACGCACGCCCCGGCGCAAGATCGCGGCGGCGAACCCGACCAGATCACCGATCACGCCGCCACCAAAAGCAACCACAATATCGCCGCGCTCGACCTTTTGCGCCAGCAACCATTCAACCGTGGTCTGTAGATGCGACCAGCTTTTCGTCGATTCGCCCGGCGGCAGGATCAACGATTCCATCGTGACACCAGCCGCCGACAACCCGGCGCGCAACGCCTCGAGATGCAGGCCCGCGACCGTGGTTTCACTCACCACCGCGACCCGGGGGCGGCGCAGAAGCGGTGCGATCTCGGCCCCGGCCCGCGCCAGCAATCCGCGCCCGACGCGCACCACATAGGACCGGTCGCCCAGCGACACGGCGACATCGTCAATCGCGGAACTCTCTGTCATCGGCCTGTCTTGTCCTTTCGGCGGCGGTCAGGGTTGCAGGACATCGGCCCGTCCGGCCAAGGCCTCGGCAACCTTTTCCGCCGTGGTTTCAATGGCATAATCCGCCGTGGACGGAACGATCAAATCGGCCTGCGCATAGGCGGGCTCACGCGTGGCCATCAGATCGGCCAGGGTCTGGCGCGGGTTCGAGGTGCGCAACAGCGGGCGCGTATCCTTGCGACGAACGCGCTGCCACAGGGTTTCCAGATCAGCCTTCAGCCAGACCGAGACGCCCAGCGCGCTGATCCGTTCCCGTGTGTCCGCGCGCAGAAACGCGCCGCCTCCGACCGACAACACGCAGGGCTCGCCATCCAGCAGGCGGGCGATGACCTGGGCTTCCTTGGTGCGAAAGAATCCCTCGCCATCGCGGGCAAAGATTTCGGCGATGGAGGCATTCGCGGCGCGTTCGATCTCGGCATCGGAATCGAGAAACGGCACCTTGAGCAGGCGTGCCAGTTCCTTGCCGACGGCAGACTTCCCAGCCCCCATCATGCCCACCATCACCACGGTTTTTTTCAGCCTGGCCGTCATCACCCCGTCCACGCCCGGATCACAGTTGGGCGATTTTACGCTTTGTGCCCTTGAATGGCGTGATCTTGCCCGGAGTTCCAGTTATAAAACGCATCGAGGACCAAGGCCGGGTGCCGCAGGCAGCGCACCGGCCCGCCGATCCGACACGAACTGAAAGAGGAACGCACCCCCATGCCCCGATATGACGACGGCCCCGGATTGCTTGGCTATCTGTTCCGTCTGATCCTGATTCTCTTGCTGGTGTTCGGCATCGGGTTCGTCGCGTTTGCCTATTTCGGCGATCTGAGCCGCGCGCCCGAACCCCGCAGCGTCCCTGTCGATCTGAATCAAGGTTGAAGACCGTGCCCCAGCGCCTTCCCGCCCCGTCCTTGTCCCGGTCCCGCGGCCTTCTGGCCGGGATCTGCCTTGTGATCGGCGCGGGCGCGGCGCCGGCGCAGGCCCAGAACACCGCTCCGCTATCGGCGATCGACTGGCTGCGGCTGGGCGACGGGCAGGCCACGCCCGGAGCCTATCCGCTGACGCCGCCGGGCACCTTGTCGGGAGAGACCGATATTTCGGTGCGCGCGCTCGATGCCTTGCGCCCCGAGGCCGTGGGCCTGTTCCCGGCGTCGCGCGTCGGCTTGCCCGTGTCGCTGTGGGGGGCGACCCCTGCGAACGCCCTTGCCGAACTGATCCGCGCCCTGCCCTCTGACATGTTGCCCGCGCTGCGCGACCTCAGCCTGCGGTTGCTGCTGGCCGAATTCAATGCGCCGCTGTCCGAACCCGGCGGCACTCAGGGCGCAACCGGGGATCGACCGCCCGGATTTCTTCTGGCGCGAATCGACAAGCTGATCGAATTCGGCGCGCTCGATCAGGCGGCGGCGATTCTCGACACGCTGGACCCGACCGCACCCTTGCTTCGGTTGCGGCGCTTCGACATCGGGCTGTTGCTGGGCGACGAACATCGCGCCTGTGCGGGCGTGCTGATCGACACGCCGCCGATCAACGATGCGGCGGCGCTGGTTTTCTGCCTGGCGCGCGAAGGCCAGTGGCAGATCGCCGAACAGGTTCTGTCGCAGGCCATCGAAACGCAATCGATCTCGGGTTACGAAGCCGATCTGCTGACCCATTTCATCGAAGGCGACGAGCGTCTGCCGGGGTCGTCGACGCTGTTGCCGCCCCCCGTCGGCACGCCCAGCCCGCTGGTCTGGCGGCTGCTCGAGGCGGCGGGCGATCCGGTGGCGACACTGGGCCTGCCGGTGGCCTTTGCCCATGCCGATCTGCGCGGCACGATCGGCTGGCGCGCCCAGATCGAGGCCGCCGAGCGGCTGGTGCGGGTCGGCGCGTTGTCGCCCAACCGTCTGCTCGGGCTTTATACCGAACGCCGCGCGGCGGCCTCGGGCGGGATTTGGGAACGCGTGCGGCTGGTGCAGCAATTCGATACCGCGCTGCATGCCCAGAACGCCGACGCTACCGCCGCCGCCCTGCTCGAAGTCTGGCCGCAGATCCAGGCGGGTGAGCTGGAGGTGGCCTTTGCCAGCCTGTATGCGCTGCAACTGGGGCAGATGGCGCTGCCTGGCCGCGCGCGGGATCTGGCGTTTCGCATTGGCCTGCTGTCGGACGCCTATGAAACCGTGGCTCTGGGCCTTGGCCAGACCGACGCAGACCCCGCCGCGCGGTTCCTGGCGGCCATCGCGCGCGGGCTCGACCCGCTGTCCATGGGCGCGATGCCCGGCGAGATCGCACGCGCCGTCGCCGAGGGGTTCGGCCCCGATGCCAGCGTTCCCCAGGATACGCTCGACGCCCTGGCCGAAGGGCGGCTTGGCGAGGAAATGCTGCGCGTTCTCAAGGAAATGGGCGGCCCCGCCGATCCCCGCCTGTTGGCCGAGGGGCTGGCCACCTTGCGGCATATCGGGCTCGAGGATATTGCCCGGCGCACCGCTTTGGAAAGCCTGCTGCTGGAGCGCCACGGCTAGGAGGCCGCACGAGTCATGCCCGACCTTTCGGACGCGCGCGCCATCTCGACCTTTCTCGATGCGATCGCGGCCGAGAACAGTGCCGCGCGCAACACGTTGCTGGCCTACGGGCGCGATCTGAGCCATGCCGCCGACTGGTTGGCCGGTCACGCCGCGACCCTGTCGGACGCGACGCCAGCAGATATAGAAGCCTATCTCGTGGCGCTCGACGCCGAGGGGCTGGCGCGCGCCACCCGCGCCCGGCGCCTGTCCGCGCTCAAGCAATTCTATCGGTTTTGCTATGACGAAGGGTGGCGCGGTGACAACCCGACGTTGCGCATCGACGGGCCGGGGCGCACCGCGCGCCTGCCCGGCACCCTGACCGAGGCAGAGGTGGCAGCGATGCTGCGCGTGGCCCGCGACCACGGCGCAGACGGGGCGACACGGGCGCGCAATGCCTGCCTCTTCGAACTGCTCTATGCCACTGGTCTGCGGGTCTCGGAACTGGTCAGCCTGCCAGACGCTGCGCTCAGGGGCGCTCCGCAGATGATGATGGTGCGCGGCAAGGGCGGCAAGGATCGTCTGGTGCCCCTGTCGGACCCCGCGCGCGCCGCCGTCGCGGTCTGGTTGCAGCATCGCGACCGTGCCGAAGACGCACGCCGCGCCGGGGCGTCAGCGGCCGCGCGCCCGCCCGCGTCGAAATTCCTGTTCCCGGCACGCGGCGTCAAGGGCCACATGACCCGCGAGCGGTTTCACGGGCTGGTCAAGGAGGTTGCGCTGGCCGCGGGCCTGGACCCGACCCGCGTCAGCCCGCATGTTCTGCGCCATGCCTTCGCCACGCATTTGCTGGCGGGCGGTGCGGATCTTCGGGTGATCCAGACCCTGTTGGGCCATGCCGACCTGTCGTCGACCGAGATCTACACGCATGTCCTGGATGAACGCCTGCGCGCGCTGGTGATGCAACATCACCCCCTGACGCGCGGTGAACCGGGCGAATAATCCAGAAAGATCGCGTGGCCCGGTATCATCGTTTCAAGAAAGACCCGATAGCCGCGTTTGCAGGCCAGCAATGGCGGCGGCGCAAACAGCAAGGCCAAGACGACGCGGGTTTCGATTGTCGCCCGCTGAGCGCCGCTTGCCGCAGTCGCGGGGATCTTTCTCACGAATGCTCTTCCGCCGTGGTCGCGGCCAGCGCCTGATTGAAGGCCTGCAAGGCGTCCACATGGCTCAGGCAGCCGATGACCTCGACCCCCGACGCGCCCGTCGTCGTGACCGCCAGATGCGAGGCGCCGGTGCGTTTGAAGCGCAGCAGGGTTTCTTTCAGCCGCGCCTGATGATCAACGGCCATGCCATCGGCGGCCAGATCCTCGAGCACCGATTTCGGCAGGGCGCGCGGACTTCCGGGTTTCGTCGTGACATGCGCGATACCCACCAGATGCAGCAGATAGGCCTGTGGCCCGTCGGCAATCGGCACGCCGCGCCGCGCCAGTTGCGACAGGAAGAACGAGCGTTTCACGAATTTGCTGGCCACCGCCGTCGCCGTCGAGACCGCCGCCAGCACGGCAATCGCGGTCTGCCAGTCTCCGGTCAGTTCGAACACGATCAGCGAGGTGGACACCGGCGCCCCCAGAACCGCCGCCGCAACCGCCCCCAACCCGGCAAGCGCATAGGTCGTCGCGCTACCCGAATAGGCCGGGATCAGGTCGGTCGCGATCAGACCAAACGCCAGCCCGGTCAGCGAGCCGACCACCAGCGCCGGGGAAAACACGCCGCCGCCCATCCGCCCGCCCAGCGTGATCGCCACCGCCGCGACCTTGAGCACGGCGATCAGGATCGCCTCGTTCAGCAGCATCTGCCCGGTCAGCGCCAGGGTTGTCACCTCGTAGCCGATGCCGATCACCTGCGGCGCCAGGATCGCCAGCGCCCCGACGACGGCACCGGCCAGCGCCGGGCGCAACCAGCGCGGAAAGCCGAGCCGCGCCTGAACCGTGCCAAACAGATCCTCGGACCAGAAGATCGCCCGCATCAGCGCCACCGCGACCACCCCGCACACGAGTCCAAGGATCAGGAACGCCGGAATTTCCCAGTAGAACGCGATAGCATTGCGCACCGGCAGGGTGAATTCGGCGACATCCCCGAAATAGAGGCGGTTCACCACCGTGCCCATCACCGAGGCAATGGCAATCGGCGCGAAAGCATGAAGCGCGTAGTGGCGCAGCACTACTTCCATCGCAAAGATCGCCCCGGCAATCGGCGCGTTGAACGACGCCGAAACTGCGCCCGCCACCGCGCATCCCAGCAGGTCGCGCCCGGTCACGCCGTTGGCATTGATCCGCACCGCCATCCAGGTCGAGATCGTTGCGGCCAGATGCACCACCGGCCCTTCACGCCCCGCCGAACCGCCGGATCCCAGCGTGATCAACGACGCCGCCGCCGAGGCCAGGCCCTCGCGCATCTCGACCCGCCCGCGCCCCAGCGCCGCGCCCTCGATCACGTCGGCCACCGCGCGCACCCGTCCGTCCGGGGTGAACCGATGCAGGATCAGTCCGACGATCAGCCCGCCCGATGCCGGAATCGCAACCAGCGCATACCAGGGCATTCCAAGGGCCCCCGTCAGCACATTCTGGTCCTGCGCGCTATACAGCGTGCTTTCCAACGCGCCGATCCCTGCGCGAAACCCAAGCGCCGCCAACCCCGCCGCGATACCCAGGAAAAACGCCATCACCCAGAACAGAAGCTGCCCGGGACCGCGCCGGCGCACCCGGTGCACCGCCAGACGCCACAGCCGCCGCGGTCGGGATCCTCTGATTTCTGGACGGATTGCCACGGCCTGCTCCTTGCACCTTCTTTCACGAAAACCGCAGATTGGTCCGGGTTGCAAGGCCTCCGACCCACTGGAACAAACACAATCGGCGCGCTAGGCTTTGACCGACACCGCAGGGAGAGACCGACATGACCACCGCCACCGACGCTTTCGAGGCGCTTGCAGCCCTGCTTGGGGACCGTTTTACCCGCGCGCAAGCCGAGCGCGACCTGCATGGCCAGTCAGAAAGCCATTTCGCGCCGATGCCGCCCGACGCGGTGGTTTATCCCGTCTCCACCGACGAGGTCGCGCAGATCGCGCGGATCTGTTCCTCGGCCGAACTGCCGCTGATCGGCTGGGGCGCCGGAACCTCGCTTGAGGGCCATGCGATTGCCCCGCGCGGCGGCGTGACGGTGGATTTCTCGCGCATGAACAAGGTTCTCGACGTGACGCCCGAGGACATGGTCGCCACCGTGCAACCTGGCGTGACACGCGAAGACCTGAACACCGAATTGCGCGCGACGGGCCTGTTCTTTCCCGTCGATCCGGGCGCGAACGCCAGTCTGGGAGGCATGGCCTCGACCCGCGCGTCGGGCACGACGGCGGTGCGATACGGCACGATGCGCGCCAATGTTCTGGGGCTGGAGGTGGTGCTGGCCGATGGCCGGGTGATCCGCACCGGGACGCGGGCGCCGAAATCCTCGACCGG
>JAGRMK010000009.1:0-2366 GCA_020441345.1 Paracoccaceae bacterium | reverse complement strand
CATGGAGGGCGCGGTCAACGCGGTGATCGCGACAATTCAGTCCGGTATCCCGATGGCCCGCATCGAATTCGTCGATCGTGCCAGCGCCAGCTATTTCAACAAGAGCTCTGGCGGCGACTGGCCCGACGCACCGCATCTGATGATCGAGTTCCATGGATCGGAGCAAGGCGTGGCCGAGCAGGCCAAACGTTTTGGCGAGATCGCCGTCGAGTTCGGCGCGCAAGGCTTTCGCTGGGCGCAAAAGACCGAGGACCGCAACGCACTCTGGGCGATGCGCCACAACGCCTATCGCTCGGCGCTGCTTGCCTATCCGGGGCGCAGGCCGATCACCACCGATATCTGCGTGCCGATCTCACGCCTGGCCGAAGCGGTCGAAGAAACCGCCGCAGAAATCGCTGCCTCGGGCCTGCCCGGCCCTATCGTCGGCCATGTCGGAGACGGCAATTTCCACGCCCTGCTGCTCCCGTTGCAGGGCGACGCCGCCGAATGGGAACGCGCCCAGCAGCTTGCCGCGAACATGGCGGAGCGCGCGCTGCGCTTGGGCGGAACGGTCAGCGGCGAACACGGCATCGGCATGGGCAAGATGAAATACATGACCAGGGAACACGGCGATGCCTGGGCGGTAATGGGAGCGATCAAATCGGCACTCGACCCCGCTGGCGTGATGAACCCCGGCAAGCTGGTGCCGGGGAACTAGGCCCGATTCTGCGAAGCCGGCGCGCGAGGCCCATCGAGGGCCTGCGCGCCGGTGGGCCAGCCCACACCCGCCAAGGGGGTTTTCCACCCCCTTGGAACCCCCGAGGATATTTCAGGACAGATGATGGCGGGGTCAGGCCGTCGGAAGGGTATAGCCTTCGAACTGTTCGCGCAGCTTGTTCTTCTGCATCTTGCCGGTTGCCCCCAGCGGGATCTCGTCGACGAAGGCCACGTCGTCCGGCAGCCACCATTTGGCGATCTTGCCTTCGAAAAAGGACAGGATCTCGTCCTTTGTCGCGGCCGCGCCGGGTTTCAGCAGGACGGCCAGCAGCGGGCGTTCGTCCCATTTCGGATGCGGGATGGCGATGCACGCCGCCATCGCCACCGCCGGATGCCCCATGGCGATGTTCTCGATGTCGATCGAGCTGATCCATTCGCCGCCCGATTTGATCACATCCTTGGTCCGGTCGGTGATCTGCATGTAGCCGTCGGGGTCGATGGTCGACACGTCGCCGGTCGGAAACCACCCCTGCCCCGCCGAATCGAAGCGCAGCGGGTCGTCGCCGTGACGGTTGAAATAGCTGTCGAGCACCCAGGGGCCCCGCACCAGGAGTTCGCCGGAGCTCTTGCCGTCCCAGGGCAATTCCCGGCCCTCGGTATCGACGATCTTCATGTCGACACCGAACACCACACGCCCCTGCTTGGCCTGGACGGCAAGTTGTTGTTCAGCGGGCAGATCGACATGGCGGGATTTCAGCGTGCAGACCGTGCCCAGCGGGCTCATTTCGGTCATACCCCAGGCGTGCAACACGTCGACGCCGTATTTTTCCTCGAAGGTGCGCAGCATCGCGGGCGGACAGGCCGAGCCGCCGATGACCGTACGGTTCATCGTGCTGAACCGCAGCCCCTTGCTTTCGACATGGGCCAAAAGCCCCTGCCAGACAGTCGGAACGCCGGCAGAGACCGTCACGCCCTCGGATTCGAAGAGGTCATAGAGCGAGGCGCCATCCAGTGCCGGCCCCGGAAACACCACCTTGGCCCCCACCATGCAGGCCGCATAAGGCAGCCCCCAGGCGTTGACGTGGAACATCGGCACAACCGGCAGGATCGCGTCGCGCGCGCTGAAATTCAGCGCGTCGGGCATGACCGCGCCGAAGGAATGCAATACCGTCGAGCGGTGCGAGTAGAGCACGCCCTTCGGGTTGCCGGTGGTGCCCGACGTGTAGCACAAGGACGAGGCGGTGTTTTCGTCGAGCTGAGGCCAGTCGAAATTCTCAGAGCCGGTGTCGACCAGATCCTCGTAGCAGATCAGGTTGGGAATCCCGGTCTGCGCGGGCATCCGGTCGCGGTCGGCCATCAGCACGAAATGCTTGACCGTGGCATAGCGCGCCGCCGTGGCCTCGATCAGCGGCAGGAAGGTCAGGTCGAAACACAGCACCTGGTCGCCCGCATTGTCGGCGATCCAGACCAACTGGTCGGGGTGGAGACGCGGGTTGAGCGTGTGCAGCACCAGCCCCGACCCCGAGGCCGCGTAATAAAGCTCCATGTGCCGGTAGCCGTTCCAGGCCAGCGTGCCGACCCGCTGCGTCGCACCGACCCCCAGCCCGGCCAGCGCATTGGCCATTTGCCGCGCGCGCCGCGCCAGATCGCGGTAGGTGTAGCGGTGCAAA
>JAGRMK010000172.1:2497-5262 GCA_020441345.1 Paracoccaceae bacterium | reverse complement strand
ATCGCGCCGCCGAACAGCAGGAACTTCTCGGTGAGCGTGGTTTTACCGGCGTCGGGATGCGAAATGATCGCAAAGGTCCGGCGGCGGGCGATTTCGGGGGGCAAGGGCGCGCGATTGTCCAGCATGGCCGCGCCTCTAGCCCAAAGAACGAGGCCTGTCTACAGCGCCGCGCGGGGATTGGCCGTTTCCGCCGTCTACGGGTTCACAGCGGAATCCGCGCGGCGACCTGCGGGCGGTTATCGTCGCTGTCGGGCTGCGTCAGATCCGCCGGGCGGGCAGGGGGCGGCACCATCATGCGCAGGGAAATGACGCAGACCGCCTCGCGATCCGTGCAACGAGAGGGGGCGGGCATGGTGGCCAGCGCCACCGAGCCGTTCAGCAGCAAGGTGGCAGCGGTGGCGAGCGCGAGGGCAATTCGGGGCATGGCAGTGTCCTCTGGCGGGGTCATGGGCTTGATGCCTATGGGTCGGAGGATCTGGCCGAGGCGTTCAAAAAGAGTTCATGCGCGTTCGGCCATGGTGCCGTCCTGTGCGCGTCGAGCCCAAGGGAAAAGCCGCGCCATGGGGCGCGGCTTTGGGATGGGCACCGGCGGGTTTTGCCCGGTTCAGTTCACCATCGCGGTCGGCGACAGGGTCGCGTCATCGATGCAGACACGGTTGCGCCCCGAACCCTTGGCCTCGTAGAGTTGTGCATCGGCGCGGTCGCTCCAATCCTCGACATCGAGCACGGCGTTGGTAGCCTCGGTAACGCCGAAGCTTGCGGTCACGTTGATCTGGTCGAACCCGGGCACCACGGCGGCCTCGATGGCGCGGCGGACACGTTCGGCAACCTCGGCGGCGCGCGCGACACTGGCATTGGCCACAAGGATTGCGAACTCCTCGCCACCAACGCGGCCAAAGCTGTCTTCGACACGNNAATTCGCGCAGCACGGTGCGGGCGACGGTCTTGAGCACCGCGTCCCCGGCGGCATGCCCCCAGGTGTCGTTGACGGTCTTGAAGTGATCCAGATCGAACAGAACCAGCGAGGCCTTGCCCTGGTTGCGGGCGCGGGCGGCAAAGGTCTTGCGCAGCGTATCGGCAAAGGCGCGGCGGGTCATGGCGCCGGTCAACACGTCGCGGCTGGCTTCCGACCACAGTTCGACCTGATCGACGACCAGCTTCGCGAAGCCTTCGAGCAACTGGCAGTCGCGGTCGTTGAACTCACGGTCCACGGTGTCGAGAATGCGCAAGGAGCCGATGACCTCGTCCTCGTTGATCAGCGGAATTTCCAGGAACGAGCGATAGACACCGCCTTCGGCATTGGCTGGTGCACCATGCAGGGCGATTGTCACCGACGGGACATGAAACACCGATTTGATCAGGTCCGTCACCGCCGCGAACTGGGTCGGGGCGGGCAGGGCGGCCTGAACCGGCGGATAGGGCATGGCCGCGGTCTCGGTCGCCGGAACAGCGTCAAAGTCATGAGCGGGGAGTGTGACGCGTGCATTCATCGGATCGGCCTTTCGCGGTTTTCGCGTGATGGTCCTTTCTCGGATCCGAATGCGTCTGCGATTGGGACGGGCTGCGGCGAAAAGAAGGTTAATTCTGGATTAACCGTGGCACGCGGTGGTTAACCGCCACATTCCCGCCGCAATTGGCCGGAATTGCAGGCTTTCATTGACCCCGTGCCGGTTTTGCGCTAGGGCGCCCCATCGGCCCCTTCCTGATCGTTCGGGCCGTCAGACCGATGCCGGGGCGCAAAGTTGGGCGTCCCATGATGAAATTGCGGCCCGATGCCGCAACACACGGACGCACATGACGAAATTTTCTGATCTCTCGCTGGACCCCAAGGTCCTGAAGGCCGTTGCGGAAGCCGGCTACGAAACACCGACCCCGATCCAGGAACAGGCCATCCCCGAAGCCCTGGCGGGCCGCGATGTTCTGGGAATTGCCCAGACCGGGACCGGCAAGACGGCTTCTTTCGTGCTGCCCCTGATCACGCGCCTGTCGCGCGGTCGGGCACGCGCCCGGATGCCACGCAGCCTGGTTCTGGCGCCGACGCGCGAACTGGCCGCCCAAGTGGCCGAGAATTTTGATACCTATGCCAAATACACCAAACTGACCAAGGCGCTGCTGATCGGTGGCGTCAGCTTTGGCGAGCAGGACAAGCTGATCGACCGGGGCGTTGACGTGCTGATCGCCACGCCCGGCCGGTTGCTGGATCATTTCGAGCGCGGCAAGCTGTTGCTGACCGGGGTCGAGGTGATGGTCGTCGACGAGGCCGACCGCATGCTGGACATGGGGTTCATCCCGGACATCGAACGCATTTTCCAACTGACACCGTTCACCCGTCAGACGCTGTTCTTCTCGGCAACGATGGCGCCCGAAATCGAGCGCATCACCAACATGTTCCTGTCCAGCCCGGCACGGGTCGAGGTGGCGCGTCAGGCAACCACCGCCGAGACGATCACCCAGGCGCTGATCGAGATCAAGCCAAGCCGCCGCGACCGCGCGTTCAGCGAAAAGCGTCGCGTACTGCGCGACCTGATCCGCGCCGAGGGTGACGCCTGCACCAACGCGATCATCTTCTGCAACCGCAAGATCGATGTGGACGTGGTTGCGAAGTCATTGAAAAAGCACGGGTTCGATGCCTCGCCGATCCACGGCGACCTGGATCAGTCGGTGCGCACCCGCACGTTGGACGGTTTCCGCGAAGGCACGGTGCGTTTGTTGGTGGCCTCTGATGTGGCGGCGCGTGGTCTCGACATCCCTGCCGTGAGCCATGT
>JAGRMK010000172.1:0-2459 GCA_020441345.1 Paracoccaceae bacterium | reverse complement strand
CGCACCGGTCGTGCCGGGCGCCTGGGCAAGGCGTTCACCATCGCCACCCCCGCCGACGAGAAATACATCACCGGGATCGAGGCCCTGTTGCAAAAGACGCTGCCGCGTGGCGAAAGCCCGGTAACCAGCGAAAGCGGTGACGTGTCCGAAGATCGGCCCAGGGCCAAGCGCGAAAGCGGTCGTCGCAAGACTGAGCGCCCGGAGGGCGACAAGCGCCGTCGCGGCAAGCCCGCCGAAGCGCCTGTCGAGGTGCAAGCCGGTGCTGACACGGCATCGGCCGACCCGGTCATCGTCGAGGCGTCGCAGACAAGCGCCGCTCCCGCTCAGAACGACGATTACCGCGGCGAAAAACGGCCGGAACAGCGCGTTGACTCGCGCTCGGACTCCCGGCCCGAACCGAGCCGCCGCGACGACTCGGACCGCCCGAATGACCGCCGCGACAGCCGGGGCGACCGGGGTTCCGACGACAAGCGCGGTCGTGGCCGTCGCGATCGCCAGCGCGACGAACCCATTGTGGGAATGGGTGATCACGTCCCCGACTTTCTGTTGCGAGATTTCCGCGCGAAAGCCGGTTGATCCGACATCAGAATCACGAAAAACGGGGCCTCCAGCGGAGGCCCCGTTTTTCGTGGCAAGGCAACAGTCAGCCGCGCATGCGGGACCACAGGCCAAAGCCGAACGACAACGCCAGCGTGCCCATCGCCGCCGTCAGCATCGCGAATTTCGCGGCGGCGGCGCTGGAATAGGCGACGGCCAGCGCCTGTGGAATCGCGTCGGGTTGCGCCAGCATGGCAAAGGACAGCAGGTTTTCGACGCTGTCCAGCATGCCGCCAATCACCGCGAACCCGGCGGTCCACAACCCCAGCCGGCGGCCAAGGCTGCCGTCGCGGCCCAGTCGCGCCACCAGCGTGCCCAGTGTCATCCCCAGCAGCATCACCGCGGCAATAAACCCGAAATCGATAATCTGGGTCTGCACGTAGAGGTCCAGCGTGCCCTGCGCTTGCATCGCCGTATACCAGCCTTCGACCCGCTCGGCGTCGAACGCGGTTTGCCCGGTGACATAATCCACCGGATGCCCCGAAGCTGCATAGTGGGCGTCAAGGGCGGTTTTCGTGGTTTGAAACAGGCCAAAGGCGGCGGCGGTGACAAGGACATGAACCCAGAGGGGCAGGCGGTGTGGGGCGGACAGGATCAGGGCGATCATGGGGTCACTCCGAAATTTGATAAATTCCATGGAATGTTATTTGCATTCCATGGAAAGTAAGTCAAGACCAGGCAATGCAGAACCCGGACCCTCTTTCACCACAGAGCCTTGCGGGCCTCGGCTTGCAGCTCGGGCTTGTCAGTCAATTGTATGGCGGGCTGATGACCCGCATGCTGGAACGCCACGACCTGACGTATCCGCAGTTCACGCTGCTGATGCACCTGTCGCGCCGATCAGAGCCCAGCCGGGTCTCGGATCTGGCCGCTGCCGTCGATCTTACGCAATCGGCGGTCACCAAGGTGATTCAGAAATTTACCCGAATGGGGTTGGTCGACGTGCTGCGCGACACGGCCGACCAGCGCAATCGCCCGGTCCGCGTGACGCCTGCGGGGATCGCGCGCGTGATCGAGGTCCAACGCGGGTTCGGCCCGGTGTTCCAATCGATGCTGGACGGCTGGACGCCCGACGAGGTCGGGCGCCTGACCGCTGATCTGGCGCGGATCACGCGCTGGCTGGACGGCGCGCGGCGCCCGGATCAGTAACTGTATTCGCCGTAGATCCGCGACAGGTCGCCATTCCAGTCGCCATGATACCGCGCGAGCAATTCATCGGCCGGGGTTTGGCCGCTTTCGATGCTGTCGCGCAGGGCGTTGAGGAAATGCGTCTCGTCGGGCACCAACCCGCCCGAACCGGGGCAGCCGCGCGCCTTGAGGCCGGATTCGGCGATTTCCAGCACGTCGCGCGCAAGATCCAGCATCTTGACGCCATGCGTTTCGGCCTGAAGCCCGTCGACGCTGGCGGCGATGCGCATCGCGTCGCGGGTTTCCAGATCCCAGCCCTTGGCCAGATCCCAGGCCGCGTCCAGCGCAGACTGGTCATACATCAGCCCGACCCAAAGCCCCGGCAGCGCGCAGAGCCGGCGCCACTGGCCACCATCGGCGCCGCGCATTTCCAGGTATTTCTTCATCCGGGCTTCGGGGAAAATGGTGGTCAGGTGATCGGCCCAGTCGCTCAGCGTCGGGACCTCGCCGGGCAGGGCGGGCAGCTTGCCGTTCAGGAAATCGCGGAATGACTGACCCAGTGCGTTGATGTATTTCCCGTCGCGGTAGACGAAATACATCGGCACATCGAGCGCGAAGTCGACATAGCGCTCGAAGCCCATGCCATCCTCGAAGACGAATGGCAGCATCCCGGTTCGAGCCGGATCGAGGTTCTGCCAGATATGGCTGCGCCAGCTCTTGCGGCCGTTCGGCTT
>JAGRMK010000171.1 GCA_020441345.1 Paracoccaceae bacterium | reverse complement strand
TCGTCAGGCTTGCCCACCCCCATCAGATAGCGCGGCTTGTCTTGCGGAAGCATCTCGGGCGCGTAATCCAGAACGCCAAACATCGCCTCTTGCCCCTCTCCCACGGCCAAGCCACCTACGGCATAGCCGTCAAAGCCGATGGCGGTCAGCGCCGCGGCACTTTCTTCGCGCAATTCACGGTCCAGCCCGCCCTGCTGGATGCCGAACAGTGCGTGCCCGGGCCGGTCGCCGAAGGCATCGCGCGACCGCTGCGCCCAGCGCATCGAAAGCCGCATCGAGTCCGCGACAACCTTGTCCTCGGCGGGCAAGGCCGGGCATTCGTCGAAGGCCATGACGATATCCGACCCCAAAAGGCGCTGGATCTCCATCGATCGTTCGGGCGTGACCATGTGTTTCGAGCCGTCGATATGGCTGGAAAACCGCACGCCCTCTTCGGTCAGCTTGCGCAGGGACGCCAGGGACATCACCTGGAATCCGCCTGAATCCGTCAGGATCGGACGCTCCCAGTTCATGAACTTGTGCAATCCTCCCAACGCATGAATGCGCTCGGCGGTCGGTCGCAGCATCAAGTGATAGGTATTGCCCAGCAGGATGTCGGCCCCGGTGGCGCGGACGCTTTCGGGCATCATCGCCTTGACCGTGCCCGCCGTTCCCACTGGCATGAAAGCCGGTGTGCGCACCGCGCCGCGCGGTGTCTGGATCACCCCGGTGCGTGCCGCCCCATCCGTGGCGTTCAACGTAAAGGAAAACCGCCTGTCCATGCCCTGCCCCCGTGGTCGCGCCCCAAGCCGGGACCGCCCCCTTTACCGCGCCGGCGCAGGGCTTGCCAAGCCTCGCGCGCCCCGGCAGAGTTCCACCCCAAGGAGACAGCGCAATGACCCAGACCCCGGACCTCTTGAGCGAACGCCTGGACGCGGGTGTCCGCACCCTGACACTGGGCAATGGCCGTGCCCATGCGCTGTCGCACGGGCTGATCCGCGCGCTGCATGCCGCGATTGACACCGCAAGCGCCGATCCCGAGACGCGCGTGATCGTCATCGAGGGACCGGGCCATATCTTTTGCGCGGGCCACGATCTGAAGGAAATCGCCCGACACCGCACCGACCCGGACAATGGCCGCGCCTATCTGACCGCACTGTTTCAGGACTGCGCACAGATGATGATGGCTGTCACGCTCTGCCCCAAGCCGACCGTGGCCGTGGTCGATGGCATCGCCACCGCGGCCGGGTTGCAACTGGTGGCGGCCTGCGATCTGGCTTTTGCGTCCGAGCGCGCGACGGTCTGTCTGCCGGGGGTCGCCAATGGCGGGTTCTGCACGACGCCCGCCGTCGCCGTTTCGCGCGCCGTCGGCCGCAAACATCTTATGGAACTGCTGCTTTCTGGCGAGAGCCGGGATGCCGACTGGGCAATGCGCACCGGGCTGGTGAACGCAGTGCTGCCCTCCGACATGCTCGCGGCGCATGTCGAAACCTTCGCCCGCCAGCTCGCCACCCGCAACCCGGGACCGATTGCCACCGGCAAGCCGTGCACCTATGGCCATCTCGACCCCGATCTCGCCGCCGCCTATGCCAGTGCCACCGAGATCATGATCGGTCATTTCATGGACCCCGGGCGCATCGCGCAGGAACAGAGCTCGGCCTTCGCAAAGGTCTGACCGGGCCGCTCTGCGGTTTGTTGCACCCACCCCTTTACGCACCCGCCGCAAAATCTTATATGTTCACTCAGGATTTGCATCAGCCGAGGGACGCATGGACGCCTCAACTCAAGCCAGCACGATCGAGGGCACACCCCTGATCGCCCCGTCATCGACCGATCACCCGCTCTATGACAGCGTGGTCGAGGCCTGTCGCACCGTTTTCGACCCCGAGATCCCGGTGAATATTTACGATCTCGGGCTGGTCTATACGATCGACATCGACGCGGAAAACGCCGTCAAGCTGGTGATGACCCTGACCGCGCCCGGGTGCCCGGTCGCCGGTGAAATGCCCGGCTGGCTGGCGGATGCGGTGAATTCGGTAGCCGGCGTCAAGGAGGTCGATGTCGAGATGACCTTTGATCCGCAATGGGGCATGGACATGA
>JAGRMK010000170.1 GCA_020441345.1 Paracoccaceae bacterium | reverse complement strand
TTCCAGATGTCCTTTGCCGCCACCGCCGCCCTGATCGCGCTTTATCGCGGCTGGCGCCCACTGACCGATACTTCCGCGCCCGCCAAGGAGACCGCGACGTGACTGCTTCCCTGATTGGCTTCGGCATCCTGCTGGTGCTGTTGCTTGCCCGCGTTCCCATTGCCATCGCCATGGCGGCGGTCGGCACGACCGGCTTTGCCATCCTGCGCGGCTGGCAGCCCTCGATGGCAATGACCGGCACGGTGGTCTTCGACACCGCGCTGTCCTACAGCCTGTCGGTCATTCCGCTGTTCATCTTCATGGGCAATGTGCTGGCCGGATCGGGCATCGCGCAGGGCCTGTTTTCCGCCGCCGACCGTGTCTTTGGACGCATGCGCGGCGGGCTGGCCATGGCCACGGTCCTGTCCTGCGGCGGCTTTTCGGCGGTCTGCGGATCCTCGCTGGCGACGGCGGCGACCATGTCCAAGGTCACCATGCCCTCGATGCGGCGCTTTGGCTATTCCGACAGCCTTGCCACCGGCGCCATCGCGGCGGGTGGCACGCTGGGCATCCTGATCCCGCCGTCGGTGATCATCGTGCTCTACGCCGTCCTTTCGGAAACCTTCATCCTGACGCTGTTCACCGCGGCGCTGATCCCGGCGATCATCGCCGTGATCGGATACATGGCGGCGATCCGCATCTATGTCGCGCTCTACCCGGACGCCGGACCCGCGGGATCGCGGTCTACTTGGCGTGAACGGGCGATCGCGGTGCGCGAAAGCTGGGCCACGCTGATCCTGGCCGGCGTCGTTGCGGGCGGAATCTATTCAGGGATCTTTACAGTCACCGAGTCGGCTGCGGTTGGCGCGGTCCTTGCCGTGGCGATTGCGGTCTTGCGCGGCCGGGTTTCCGTGGCCGAATTCTGGAGAAACCTGCACTCGACCGCCGCGACCAGCGCCATGCTCTATGTGATCCTGATCGGTGCCAATGTCTTCAGCTACGCACTGACCCTGTCGCGCCTGCCGGACAATATCGTCACCTGGATCGGCGCGCTGGACGTGCATCCCCTGATGGTCATCGCCGTTCTGATGGTGATCTATGTGATCCTCGGGGCGCTGTTCGACACGGTTTCGGCGATGGTGCTGACCATGCCGTTCGTCTTTCCGCTGGTCCTGAACCTGGGGTTCGATCCGATCTGGTGGGGCATCGTCATGGTCATGGTCATCGAGATCGGCATGATCACGCCGCCCATCGGCATCAACGCGCTGATCATCAAATCCATGATCCCGGGCAGCAGGCTGAGCGATATCTATGCAGGGATCGTGCCATTCCTGATCTCGGATTTCGTGCGCCTGGCGCTGGTCATCCTGCTCCCGGCCCTGACCTTGTGGTTGCCGACCATTCTTGATCTACCTCGCTGATCGGATCGGCATTGGGATGCGGGCACTTGACAGCGGGGTCTGACCGTCTGCCAAGTGCCGATGCATAGAGACGAGGGCCCAAGAGTGAACGAAGATGTAGAGTCAGGTCTGGTTGCCCGATATTCCGTCGTCCGCGCGCTGGCGGTGATCGGAGACGGCTGGACGCTGCTGATCCTGCGGGCGGCGTTTCACGGCACGCATCGGTATACCGACTGGCAGGCCGAGCTGGGTGTGCCCAAGGCGGTGCTGTCCAATCGGCTGGAACGGCTGGTCGAGGCCGGGATCTTTCGCAAGGTGCCGACGCTGGCCGGGGGCAAGCGGATGGAATACCACCTTGCCGAAGCCGGGCTGGCGCTGTGGGAACCGCTGTCCGCGATCTTTCGCTGGGCCAATCGGTGGTCAGACGGTGCGACCCCCGACGCGCTGTGGTTTCATCACACGGTTTGCGGCCATGATTGCGATCTGGTGATCAGTTGCGACACCTGCGCGCAACCCCTGACGCCGTTCAACACCTTCGCCGTATCCGGCCCCGGCGCCGGGCTGGAAGAGCGCATCGAGGCGCATTCGCGCCGCCGGGCGAATTCGGCCAGCCGCCATGGCGAGAAATATCTGGGATCGGCCGAGGTGATGGCCATGTTCGGCGACATGTGGTCCTCGGCGATCATCGCCAGCGCGTTTCGCGGCGTGCGCCGGTTCAACGATCTGGTCGCCTATCTGCGCATCCCGCCGCTGGTCCTGTCGATGCGGATCAAGGAACTGCTGGCGCTTGGTGTCCTCAAGCGCAAGTCCGTCGAGGACAGCGAGCGCTACGAGGCCTTTCACCTGACCCGCAAGGGGCTGGATCTGTTCCCCTATATCGCCATGCTGGCCAAATGGGGCGACCGTTGGTGCGGCGATCAATCAGGCGCGCCTCTGGTGTTCAACCACCGCACCTGCGGGCATGAATACAAACCGCATTATCGCTGCTCGGTTTGCGGCGGCCGGGTCAACCGGTCCGAGATAACGCTGATCGGGGCCTATAGCTGAACGCGCTACACCGGAGGCAAGAGATCTGTCATGGCCGACCGTTTTGGAAGCGCCGCGCTGCGCGATACCCTGCTAGAGCGCCTGAACACGGCGCTGCCCGCCGTGGTGGCCCCGATGTTTCTGGTCAGCGGCCCTGATCTGGTGGCCGCGGCCAGTGCCAGCGGCACGGTGGCGGCCTTTCCTTCGCTGAATGCGCGCAGCACCGAAGAGCTGGACGCATGGCTGACCCGGCTGTCCGCCGGGCACGCCGCCAACCGCGCGGGGTTTGCGGTCAATCTGGTGACGCACCGGTCCAATCCGCGTTTTGCCGCCGATCTGGCGGCCTGCGCCCGCGCCCGCGTGCCGCTGATCATCACCGCCCTGGGCAGCCCTGCCCCGGCGATCGCCACCGTGCAGGGTTATGGCGGGCTGGTCTTTGCCGATGTGAACACGCCCGCGCTGGCGCTGAAAGCCGCGCGCACTGGGGTTGATGGTCTCATTCTGGTCTGTTGCGGCGCTGGCGGGCACACCGGAACCCTGTCGCCCTTTGCCTTTGTCGATGAAGTGCGCCGGTTTTTTGACGGGCCCGTCGTCGTCGCGGGCGGGATCAGCACTGGCGGCGCGATCCGCGCGGTGCGCAACCTTGGCGCGGATCTGGCCTATCTGGGCACGCGGTTTCTGGCCGCCGACGAAAGCCTTGCGGTTGCGGATTTCAAGGACATGGTGGTTGCCTCGGATTTCAGCGACATCCTGGCCACCGATGCGATCACCGGCGCGCTGGCCAACAAGCTGCGCCCCAGCCTGATCCGCGCCGGCGTGGACCCTGACAGCCTGGTATCCGGGCGCAAATTCGACCTGAGCAAGCTGGACCAGGACACGAAGAAATGGCGCGATCTGTGGTCGGCGGGGCATGGGGTTGGCGCGGTGACAGCGCGTGAACCGGTCGCCGGGATCGTCGCCGGTCTGAGGGCGCAGTATCAGGCCGCGTCAGACCGCTGAGCGCGGCTCGAACCCGCATTCCACCAGCAGCGTGTCAAACGCGTGGTTCGAATTGGGATGCGGGGTCAAGTGCGCCTGTTGCAGCCGCTGGGCCAGATCGGGGAAGCCCGCGTCATTCGACAGGCTGACGGTTTCCAGGGTTTCCACCCGCCGGAATCGCCCGCCCCCGGCCACCAGGATCGCGCCGTTGACGGTGCAGGCATCGCTGGCCAGCCACGCCACCAGGGGCGAAACCTTTTCGGGAACAAAGACCTCGGCCACCGCGCCCGCCATGTAGCCCGCCGTCATCGGCGTATGCGCATAGGGCGACACGGCGTTGACCATGATGCCCTTGCCCGTGCCCTCGGCGGCCAGCGTGCGCACCAGGCTATCGACCGCGCTTTTCGACGCCCCATAGGCGCTGAGCCCATGCTGCCCATAGCGCCCCGCGCTGGAGCTGGTCATGATCACCCGCCCGTGCCCCTGCGCGCGCAGCACCGGCCAGGCGGCATGCACCAGATGCAGCGTGCCCAGGAACCCCACATCGAACACCGCGCGAAAGTCGTCCAGCGTCAGTTTGTGAAAGCTTTTCGCCTGCGGGGCGGCAGCGTTGGCGATGATGATGTCCAGCCTGCCAAAGGCATCCAGCGCGCGCGCCACCATGCGTTCGCCGCTGTCCGGGTCCTGCACGGCGGACCAATCGGCCACCGCTTGCCCGCCCTCGGCGATGATCTGCGCGACGGTCTGCGCGGCCGAGGTATCGGCATCGGCCTCGCCCGGGTGGCGACGGTTGTTGACCACCACCGCCGCCCCCGCGCGCGCCAGATGCAGCGCATAGGCACGCCCCAACCCCTTGCCCGCGCCGGTGACAATGGCGACGCGGCCCGAAAGATCG
>JAGRMK010000169.1:603-1620 GCA_020441345.1 Paracoccaceae bacterium | reverse complement strand
CGATGATGAAGGGAAAGCCGTGCTTTTCCACATAGGCGGTGTTCATCGCCTGGAAGGTCGCGCGTTCCGCATCGGTAAGTGCATCGAGACCCGCCGCCGCCTGTTCCTGGGTGGATTCCGCCGTCAGCCGCCTGGCCTGTGCCAGCTTGCCGGCCAGATCGGGATGCGCGGTCAGGACGCCGAGGCGCTCGGCGTGACTGGCAGAGCGGAACATGCGCGCCAGCGCGTTGTGCAACCCGATGGCCGTGTCATGTGCCGCGCCCAGTTCCAGCGCGTGCGCGCGCTCGGCGATCCAGGGCGAGTGTTCGAAAATCGAGCCGTAGCGCGCGACGAAACTGTCGCGGTCCATCTGGCTGGGACGGTCATGGCGCACATGCGGATGATGCGCGGCCCAATGGTCGGCGATCTGGCTGCGGGTGGCGAACCAGGCGCCGCCCCTGGCCGCGACGTGATCGAGAAAGCGGATCAGCCCCGCCAGCTTGCCCGGCCGGCCGATCAGGCGGCAATGCAGGCCGATGGAAAACATCTTGCCGCCCTCGGCGTGCAGGGTGTCGAAGCTGTCGATCAGGTATTGGCCGAAATCCTGCCCCGTCACCCAGCCCGGCGCGGTGGCAAAGCGCATATCGTTGGCTTCCAGCGTGTATGGGATAACCAGCTGATCGCGCGCGCCGACTTCGCGCCAATAAGGCAGATCGTCGTCGTAAGTGTCCGAGATCCAGTCCAGTTGCCCGGTCTGCGCGGTCAGGCGCACGGTGTTCACGCTGCACCGCCCGGTATACCAGCCACGCGGCGGGGTGCCGGTGACCTCGGCGTGCAGGCGGATCGCCTCGATGATCTGGGCGCGTTCCTCGGCCTCGGGCATGTCGCGGTGTTCGACCCATTTCAGCCCGTGCGAGGCGATGTCCCACCCGGCAGAGGTCATCGCCGCGACCTGCTCGGGGTTGCGCGCGAGCGCGGTGGCGACGCCGTAGATCGTGACCGGCAAAGCCCGGTCGGTGAACAGCCGGTGCAGCCGCC
>JAGRMK010000169.1:0-554 GCA_020441345.1 Paracoccaceae bacterium | reverse complement strand
CCAGTGGCGCTGGCCCGGCCAGGGCGCGGCCCCGGCAATATCGGACAGAAAGGCCTCGGACCCGGCATCGCCGTGCAGCGTGCAGTTCTCGCCGCCCTCTTCGTAGTTCAGCACCAGCGAGATCGCCACGCGCGCCTGCCCCGGCCATTGCACCTTTGGCGTGCGGGGGCCGTATCCGATCATGTCGCGGGGGTAGCGGGGGGCGTGCGTCACGGTGGGTCTGATCCTGATCTGGCAAGTCCGGGCACCCGGAAACCGGGCTTGGCTTTCACCGTAACCCAAAAGATGATCGGCAATTTTCAATATTTCCCTGAAAGACCTGTTACAAACTGCCGGGCTGGCATTCGACCCGGACACAGGCAACACTGGCACCCGAAATCTGCTCAGAGGGAGAGAGTGATGGCCGGTTATCTGACGACCCATGTTCTGGATACCGCGCGGGGATGCCCGGCGGCCGGTATGACGATCGTGCTCTACGCGGTGGACGGCCCGGCGCGTCGCAAGCTGGCCGAGATGGTGACGAATGACGACGGGCGCACCGACGCGCCGATCCT
>JAGRMK010000168.1:275-4106 GCA_020441345.1 Paracoccaceae bacterium | reverse complement strand
TGCAGGCGCATCAGGCGGTGCAGGCAATGGGCGGCGCCGGGTTCATGAGCGACAGCCCGGTCGGCCGTCTGTTCCGCGACGCGAAGCTGATGGAGATTGGCGCGGGCACCAGCGAGATTCGGCGCATGCTGGTCGGGCGTGAGTTGATGGCGGCGATGGGATGAGCGGGCGCGGGTCAAGAGCAGTGACCCCGGCCCTGCTGGCGCTCGCGATCAGCGGCGCGGCCCCGGCGCAGACGGTGAATTTCGACCCCGCCGTCGCGCAGGGCTGTCTGGACCGGGGCGAAGCGGCATGTATCGGCGAGGCGACCGAAGCCTGTGTGAGGGCAACGCCGGGCGGGGCCTCGACCGTGGGTTATGCGCTCTGCACGCGGGCCGAGTTGACGTGGTGGGATGACCGGCTGAACGCGGCCTATCAGCGGATGCTGGTGCAGGCGCGCGGGATCGATGCGCAATCGTCCAGCTACGGCACGCCGAATCGTCCGTCGGACGAAGCCGCGCTGCGGGCAATGCAGCGGGCCTGGATCGTCTACCGCGATGCAACCTGCGGTTACGAGGAATTGCAGTGGTGGGGCGGCACCGGGGCGCATGGTGCCGGGCTGGCCTGTGCGATGCGCCTGACTGGTGCGCAGACGCTCTATCTGCAAAGCCTCGTGTTCTGAGCGATGCGGGCGCGTGCAACCCTGGCCGCGATCTGTGTCGCCGCCGTCGCGGCGCAGACCCAGGCCGACACCGAGGTGCCGGATCCGTCCGACGCCTTGGTGCAATGCATTGCGCGGGGCGCGGGTGCGGCCTGCATTGGAGAGGGCGCGCGGGCCTGCATGGACCAGATGGGCCTCGGTAGCGACGGGATCTGTCTGGGCGCGGAGAATGCCTGGTGGCTGGAGCGGATCGCGACCGCAACGACGGCGATGCGGAACCGTGAGCCCGAAGCCATGGCGCGCGCCGCGCGGCGGGGAATGCCGGTGGCGACGCTGGATCAGGTGACGCAGGCCTTCGACACCTATCGCGATGCGGCCTGTGGCTGGCGTGTGGCACACTGGGAAGGGATGCACACCGGGCCGGTGGAAATGGCGTGCGTGCTGCGGTTGACCGCCCAGCATGCGCTTTGGTTGGAAGCAAGCGGGCAAGACCGATGATGTTGCGACCCGAGGGATCTTATGACGCGCTGACCGACGGCTTTACCTGGCGGATACCGCCGCGTCTGAACATGGCGCGACAGGCCTGTTTCGACTGGCTGAAAGAGCCTGACCGGCTGGCGATCATCGACCTGTCCGGCGACCGGCGGGACGACGTGACCTATGGCCAGCTGGCGGCGATGGCGCGGGGGCTGGCGGCGCATCTGGCCGGGCAGGGCGTGGCGCGGGGCGACCGCGTCGCGGTTCTGCGCGCGCAGGATCCCTGGACCGCCGCCGCGCATCTGGCGATATGGTCACTGGGCGCAATCAGCCTGCCCTTGTTCAAGCTGTTCGGCCCTGATGCGTTGTCGGTGCGACTGGGTGACAGCGGGGCGCGGCATGCCGTAACCGATGTCGAGGGCGTGCGGCTGCTGCGCGATCTTGGCGTGACGGCGCATGTCCCCGAGGTGCTGCATTTGGCCGATGCCGACCTGTCGCCGGTTGACACCGGTGCCGAGGATCCGGCGGTTTTGATCTATACATCGGGAACCACGGGTGCCCCCAAGGGCGCCTTGCATGCGCATCGGGTGCTCACCGGGCATCTGCCGGGCGTTGAAATGAGCCATGACCGGCTGGGCCAACGCGGGGACGTGATCTGGACACCTGCCGACTGGGCCTGGATCGGCGGCTTGTTCGATGTGCTGATGCCGGGTCTGGCGTTGGGGGTGCCGGTGGTCGCGGCGCGTTTGCCAAAGTTCACGCCCGAGGCCGCGCGCGAAGTGATCCGCGCGGGCGGCGTGCGCAACGTGTTCTTTCCGCCGACCGCGCTGAAAATGCTGAAGGCGGCCGACTTGGCTCTGCCGGGCCTGCGCTCGGTCGCGTCGGGGGGCGAACCGCTGGGCGCCGAGATGCTTGACTGGGGGCGCCGCGCCTTTGGTTTGCAAATCAATGAATTCTATGGCCAGACCGAATGCAACATGATCGCCTCGTCGGCCGGCAGCCTGTTTCCTTCGCGCCCCGGCTGCATCGGCAAACCGGTGCCGGGGCACGAGCTGGCGGTTCTGGGGCCTGACGGACCGCTGGGCGAGGGCATCGAGGGGGATATCGCGGTCCGGCGTGGTTCGGCTTCGATGATGCTGGGGTATTGGAACCGGCCCGAGGCCACCGCCGAGTCGGTTCGCGGCGACTGGATGCTGACCGGCGATCGCGGCCTGTGGGAGCAGGGCTATCTGCGGTTTGTCGGGCGCGAGGATGACGTGATCACCTCGGCCGGCTATCGCATCGGCCCCGCCGAGATCGAGGATTGCCTGCTGCGCCACCCCGCCGTGGCATTGGCCGCCGTGATCGGTGTCCCCGACCCCGAGCGCACCGAACGGGTGTGTGCCCATGTCGTTCTGAAAGACGGGCAGGCGGTGACCGAAGCCGATCTGCAATCCCATGTCCGCACGCGGCTGTCGGCGCATCTGGTGCCGCGCGAAATCCATTTCGAGACCGCGCTGCCGATGACCGTTACCGGCAAGATCATCCGCAAGGAACTGAAACGCCGGGCAAACCCGAAAGGACCGGTCGCATGAAGGCTTTGCCGTTCATCCTTGTGCTGGTTTCGACGCCCGCCGATGCGCAATCGCCGCTGGTCGAGACCTACCGCGCCCCGCCGGATGCTTGCGTGGCGCGGGCAGAACGCTCAGCTGAGCTCGACGCCTGCCGGTCACTACTCAGCGATGCCTGCATGGCCGGGGAACCTCAGGGCCAGACGACGACGGGCATGGCGATGTGCCTTCAGGCGGAATTGCTGTTCTGGGACGAGCGGCTCAACGCCGAATACCGCGCGACCGTGGCCAACCTGCGCCGGATCGACGAGTCCGATCGCGCCTACAACCCCGAGTATGCCGTGCGCGAAGAGCGTCTGCGCGATGCCCAACGCGCCTGGATCGTCTTTCGCGACGCCGATTGCGCCGTTGACCATGCCCTCCATGGCGGCGGCTCCATGCGCTCGATCATGGCGCCATCCTGTCTGGCGCGCCGAACTTTTGACCGGGTCAAGGACTTGATCCACCTGCGGGAGCTGATGCATTGAAACTCCAATCCCAAATTCTCACCAATTCCGACAGTTTCAAGGCCAACCGTGCGGCGCATCTGGCCGCGCTGGCCCAGGTCGCCGAGGCCGCCGCGATGGCTGCCGAGGGCGGTGGCGAGAAATCGCGCGCGCGCCACGTCAGCCGGGGCAAGATGTTGCCGCGTGACCGGGTGGCGAATCTGCTCGACCCGGGCAGCCCGTTTCTGGAAATCGGCGCTACGGCTTCGCATGACATGTATGGCAACGCCGCCCCCGGCGCGGGCGTGATCACCGGGATTGGTCAGGTGATGGGCCACGAGGTCATGGTCGTGTGCAACGACGCCACCGTAAAGGGCGGCACCTATTTCCCGACGACCGTCAAGAAACACCTGCGCGCCCAGGAAATCGCGGCGGAAAACAATCTGCCTTGCGTCTATCTGGTGGACAGCGGCGGCGCCAACCTGCCCAACCAGGACGAGGTGTTCCCCGACCGCGAGCATTTCGGTCGCATCTTCTACAATCAGGCCAACATGTCGGCGCGCGGCATCCCGCAAATCGCCGTGGTGATGGGGTCGTGCACGGCGGGCGGGGCCTATATGCCGGCGATGTCGGACGTGACGATCATCGTCAAGGAGCAGGGCACGATCTTTCTGGCCGG
>JAGRMK010000168.1:0-145 GCA_020441345.1 Paracoccaceae bacterium | reverse complement strand
GCGCGTCGCGCCATCGGCCACCTGAACCGTCGCAAGCCCGACACGGTTCAGTGGGCGCCCCCCGAAGACCCGGCCTATGATCCCGACGAGATCCTGGGCGCGGTGCCCGCCGATCTGCGTACGCCCTATGACATCCGCGAAGTGA
>JAGRMK010000167.1 GCA_020441345.1 Paracoccaceae bacterium | reverse complement strand
GCACGATGAGCTTCGACACGGCGGGCCGCACGATGATGGGCGTGACGGCGGTCGATTTCGTGAAACTGATTGGCAAGCTTTCCTGTGCGCCGGTCGCCTTCGGCGCGAACTGCGGGACCGGGGCATCGGACCTTCTGCGCACCATCCTGGGAATTGCCGCGCAGGGGCCGGAATTGCCGATCGTTGCCAAGGGCAACGCCGGCATCCCGAAATACGTGGACGGCGCGATCAAATACGACGGAACGCCGGCGCTGATGGCCGATTACGCGGTGCTGGCCCGTGATTCGGGCGCGTCGATCATCGGCGGCTGCTGCGGCACGATGCCCGAACATTTGCGCGCCATGCGCGAGGCGCTGGACACGCGTCCACGCGGCGAACGCCCGACACTGGAGCAAATCACCAGCGCGCTGGGGCCCTTCTCGTCGGCCTCGGATGGCACCGAACCGGCGGGCTGCGGCGATCCGACCCACAACCACGGCCGCGAACGCCGCGGGCGTCGCCGCAGCTGAACCAGGCCTCGGTGGCGGTTGCGCCCTATCCGCGCCGCCCGTCAGCCATAGATTTGCCGGGATTGCCTCATATCCGATGCACGTCAAGAGTGGTCATCGGTTCATGAGGTTTTGACATGGTTGCGCGACTATTGCGGTTCCTGGCCCACGACTCGGGCGCGGTCACCGTTGACTGGGTGGTTCTGTGTGCGGCCATCGTCGGCCTTGGTGTTGGTGCAACGGCCGCTGTGCGCAGCGGCACCCTCAACCTGGGCGGCGACATTCAGACCGCACTCGGGGATGCCTCTGTTGGTTTGAGCTGCGACGAGGGCAGCACCGGCTACGATCTGCGCATTCTATCCGGGGACCGGGCCCAATATGCCGAACAGCTCCGCGAGCAAATGACCCGCATGTCGGATGACGAAGTGCTCGCTGCCTATGCGGAAACCGCTGAAAAGACGACCATTCTGCACGACAATGGCGAGAATGCGGACTACGTCAACGAAGTTCTCGATTACGCCTATCTCTATGCGCAGGAACTCGAGAATCGGCGCCTGGATGCCCCCGAAGGCGTGCAGAGCTTTGACGCGCTGAATGCCTCCATAGACGGGGTTTCGGGCAATTCCTGCGGCGGAAGCGGGGCCGGAGGGAACAGCAATGGATCCGGGTCCGGGGACTATGACTTGCTCACTCTGAGCGGCGACGACGCACGCAGCCTGATGGACGAGCTGTCGCGCTATGACGACCGCTCGCTGACCCAGGTGGTGCGCGATCTTCAGGAGAAATTCGCCGAAGCCGCCGCCAACGGCAGTCGAGAGGACATGGAAATGATGCTCGACTATCTGTATCTGACCTACCAGACGCTGCGCGATCGTGGCGAGGACCGCGAAGCGATGACCCTGGCCGAGGAAGCCTTTGACAGCCTGCGCGACAGCTACAATTCGCGCAACACCTGACGGGCGCCGGGTTGTCAGCCTCTGTGCGGTTGTCTACATCCCCTTGAACCCGCAAACACAGGTGACCCATGTTCCGACTGCCCGCCCTCAGCGATCCGCGCCGTTTTGACGCCGAACCCAAAACCGGCGCGTCGCTGGGCGATTTGCCGAACTGGGATCTGACCGACCTCTATGCCGCGCCCGACGCGCCGGAGGTGGCGCGCGATCTGGCTTGGCTCGACAGCGCTTGCGCGGATTTCGCCGCGAAATACGAGGGCAAGCTGGCCGCGCTCGATGCCGCCGCGATGCTGGCCTGCATTCGCGAATACGAAGACATCGACATCACCGCCGGACGGCTGATGTCCTTTGCCGGGCTGCGTTACTACCAGAACACCACCGATTCCGAACGCGCAAAATTCATGGCCGACGCCCAGGACCGGGTGACCGAGGCCACTACGCCGCTGGTTTTCTTCAGCCTCGAGATCAACCGCATCGACGATGCGCCAATGGAGGCGCTGCTGACCGCCAACGCCGAGTTGAACCGTTATCGCCCGGTGATCGAGCGGATGCGCGCCATGCGCCCGCACCAACTTTCCGACGAGCTCGAAAAATTCCTGCACGATCAATCGATGGTCGGTGCCTCGGCCTGGAACAGGCTGTTCGATGAAACCATGGCGGGCCTGTCCTTCGATGTCGCGGGCGAAGACGAACCAATGTCTCTGGAAGCCACGCTGAACCTGCTGACCGACCCCGCCCGCCCCCGGCGCGAGGCGGCGGCGCGGGCTCTGGCCCATGTGTTCGAAGCGAATATCCGCCTGTTCTCTCGGGTGCATAACACCCTGGCCAAGGACAAGGAAATCAGCGACCGCTGGCGCAAGATGCCCAGCCCGCAGCACGGGCGCCATCTGTCGAACCACGTCGAACCCGAGGTTGTCGAAGCCCTGCGCAACGCCGTGGTCGCCGCCTATCCGCGTCTCAGCCACCGCTATTACGCGCTGAAGGCGAAATGGCTGGGCATGGAGCATCTGGAAGTCTGGGACCGCAACGCGCCCCTGCCGATCGAGGCACCGCGCACGATCGACTGGGCCACCGCGCGAGAAACGGTGATGTCGGCCTATGCCGCTTTCGACCCGCGCATGGCCGAGCTTGCGCAACCGTTCTTCGACGCGGGCTGGATCGATGCGGGCGTGAAGCCGGGCAAGGCCCCCGGTGCCTTTGCCCATCCGACCGTCAGCACCGTGCATCCCTATGTGATGCTGAACTACCTGGGCAAGCCGCGCGACGTGATGACACTGGCGCATGAACTGGGGCACGGCGTCCATCAGCGCCTGGCCGCCGCGCAGGGCGAATTGCTTTCGGCCACGCCGCTGACCCTGGCCGAAACCGCCTCGGTGTTCGGCGAGATGCTGACCTTCC
>JAGRMK010000166.1 GCA_020441345.1 Paracoccaceae bacterium | reverse complement strand
CGCCGTCCTCGAAACAGCGCAGCACATGGGCGATCGCATCGACCTCGCTGATATTGGCCAGCAACTGGTTGCCCAGCCCCTCGCCCTTGCTGGCGCCGCGCACGAGGCCCGCGATATCGACAAAGGTCATGCGGGTAGGGATGATCTGCTTGGAGCCGGCGATCTTCGCCAGCTTGTCCAGCCGGTCGTCGGGCACCGCCACATCGCCGACGTTCGGCTCAATCGTGCAGAAGGGAAAATTCGCGGCCTGTGCGGCGGCGGTTTTCGTCAATGCGTTGAACAGGGTCGATTTGCCGACATTCGGCAGACCCACGATCCCCATCTTGAAGCCCATCATTCCCTCCGGCGCTGCGTCGCTCGCGCTTCTAGGGCAGCCGGGGGGGCGAGGCAAGCGTCAGAACGGCTTGACCACCACGACCCAGAGAATCGCGATCACCGCGATCACGCTGATCTCGTTGAAGATGCGCAGGAACAGATCGGATTCGCGGAACTCGCCGCGCCGCGCCCGCACGACCATCTTGCCGGTCCAGATATAGTGCCCGGCCAGCAACGTCACCAGCGTCAGCTTCAGATGCACCCAGGGCGCAAAGGACCAGACCTGCCAACCCAGCCACAGCCCGGTGATCAACGCGATCACCCCCAGCCCGGCGGAAAACCGGTAGAGCCGCACGGTCAGATCGCCGGTCGGTCCGAACTCGCCCAGCCTTGCCCATTCGCGCTTCCAGTAGATCAGCGCGCGCGGCACGGCAAAGATGCTGGTCATCCAGCCCATGACGCATAGAAGATGTATGATCTTGATCCAGTCCATGCCGCTTGGATGCCCTGACCGGCGCGCCGGCGCAAGGGGGCTTGAAGCGCGCAGCGGTCGGGCGCACAGTGACGCAAGCCCGGAAAAGGACATGCCATGCCCCTGTCACCCTATCTGCATTTCGACGGCACTTGCACCGAAGCCCTGGCTTTCTACGCCGAGGTGTTTGGCGATCCGGCACCGGACATCCGCACCTTTGGCGAGATGCCCGACCTGCCCGCCGATTGGGACAAGACCCGCGTCCTGCACGGCGCGGTCAAGATTGCGGGCGGGGTGCTGATGGCGTCGGATTCACCGACCGGCATGCCCACCGAACCGCAGGCCGGGATGAGCATCAGCGCCGCCCTGCCCGACGACGCCACCGCCCGCGCGGCCTTCGATCGCCTGGCCGAAGGCGGCGCGGTGATCATGCCCTATGAAAAGACCTTCTTTTCCACCGGGTTCGGCATGCTCAAGGACCGGTTCGGCACGCACTGGATGATCTCTATCGACGAGGCGATGCCCGCGTGAGGCCTTGATTTTCCCGCCCCGGGCGTGCAAGGCCTGTGCGGCAAACGACGGGGACGGCCATGACCAGAATTGACGATACCTTCGCCCGCCTGCGCGCCGACAAGCGCAAGGCGTTCGTAACCTATATCATGTGCGGCGACCCGGATCTGGAAACCTCGCTGGCGGTGATGAAAGGCTTGCCGGGCGCCGGGGTGGACATCATCGAACTGGGCATGCCCTTTACCGACCCGATGGCCGACGGGCCGACGATCCAGCTGGCGGGGCAGCGGGCACTGGACCAGGGCATGACGATGGACAAGGTGCTGGACGCGGTGCGCGACTTTCGCACGGGCGATGCGACGACCCCGATCGTGCTGATGGGCTATTACAA
>JAGRMK010000165.1:3056-4396 GCA_020441345.1 Paracoccaceae bacterium | reverse complement strand
TGATCATCTTCGTCGGGATCATCGCCGAGGTTCCTGGCCAGTTGGCCCAGTTCCTCAGTCAGGGACGCTCGGGCACGATCAGCCCGGTCGTGGTGATCGGCATCATGCTGATGATGATCGCGCTGGTCGCTTTCGTGGTGTTCATGGAACGCGCCTTGCGAAAGGTGCATATCCAATATCCCCGGCGCCAGGTTGGCATGAAGGTGTATGATGGCGGGTCATCGCATCTGCCGATCAAGGTGAACCCGGCCAACGTGATTCCGGCGATCTTCGCTTCGTCGCTGCTGTTGCTGCCGACGACGATCTCGACCTTCTCAGGCAGTTCGACCAATCCGATCATGGCGACGATCCTCGCCTATTTCGGTCCGGGCCAGCCGCTCTACTTGGCGTTCTTTACCGGCCTGATCATTTTCTTCACCTTCTTCTACACGCTGAACGTGTCGTTCAAGATCGACGATGTGGCCGATAACCTGAAGAACCAGAACGGCTTCATTCCCGGTATCCGTCCTGGCAAACGCACCGAGGAATACCTGTATTTTGTCGTGACCCGCCTGACCACGGTTGGCGCGGTCTATCTGGCCTTCGTTGCCTTGTTGCCAGAGATCCTACGCGGGCAGTTGTCGATCCCGTTCTACTTCGGTGGCACATCGGTGCTGATCGTCGTGGCGGTGACGCTGGACACCATGAGCCAGGTTCAGTCGCATCTGGTGGCCCATCAGTACGAGGGTCTGCTTGAACGGTCGCAACTGCGCGGACGCGGCGGCAAGAAAGGCAGCCCGAAGAAGAAGGGACCGGCCCTGAGATGAACATCATTCTGCTGGGCGCTCCGGGCGCCGGAAAAGGAACCCAGGCGCGGATCCTCGAGGAGGAGCGCGGCATGAAGCAGTTGTCTACGGGCGATATGCTGCGGGCCGCGCGGACCTCTGGCACCGAGATGGGCCAGAAGGTCGCCGCGATCATGGATGCCGGGCAACTGGTAACCGATGACATCGTGATCGGCCTGATTTCCGAGCAACTGGACAGCGGCCATGCAGGCGGGTTCATCTTTGACGGCTTCCCCCGCACGTTGGCCCAGGCCGACGCGCTTGGGGAGCTTCTGGCCGCCAAGGGCCAGGCAATCGACGCCGTGATCGAACTTCGCGTGGATGACGAGGCGCTGGTGGATCGTATCACCGGGCGCTTTACCTGCGGCGACTGCGGCGAGGTTTATCACGATCGCACCAAGCCGACTGCCAAACCCGGTCTCTGCGACGAATGTGGATCGACCAATCTCAAGCGCCGCGCGGATGACAACGAAGACAGCCTCCGCCAGCGTTTGATGGAATACTACAAGAAGACCT
>JAGRMK010000165.1:0-3048 GCA_020441345.1 Paracoccaceae bacterium | reverse complement strand
GCTGATCGGCTATTACCACGCCAAGAACAAGCTGCGGGTGGTCGATGGCTTGCAGCAGATGGATGCCGTAACGTCCGCGGTGGCGCGCGCGTTGACGACATGAACAACTGTCCGCCGCGGCGCGACTGCTGACGCCGGGGCGGATGCTGTCCCAGGGTTGTCTTGTTGCCTTTCTCTCGACCGCGAATCCGGTCGCGTCGCGGGTGTTCTACCGCGAAGTCCTGGAGTTGTGGGTGGTTCTCAGGACGGCCCGTTTGCCTTGGTGTTCGATGTCGCGGGGACCGAGTCGCGCATCCAGAAAGTCACCACGGTTCAGCCGACGGGTCATACCGCCCTGGGCTGGGCGGTTGCGGGTATCGACACTTTGGTTGGCCGGCTGTCTGCCCGTGGCGTGACCTTTGCGCGGTTCGAAGGGCTGGAACAGGATGCGCGCGGGATCTGGCGCTCGCCCGGTGGGGCCCACGTCGCGTGGTTTCGAGACCCCGACGGCCACCTTTTGTCGTTGACCGAGCACAGCGCGGGCGTTGCGACCCCTTAGCCCCTTAGCCCCTTAGCCCTGCATCGTGCAGCACGCAGGGCTCATTGCGCTTGGACCGATCCGCCCCGTCAGTTGATCATTTGGCGGCCGTTCTGCGGTCGATTGCCTTGGTCCGCTGCTCACGATATCGCCAGGGCGCTGCGCGAGAGAGACCAAGCCTAGGCGCGAGGCCTCGAACCGACTAAGCTCAGGTCTTCAGAACCTGCGGAGGCTTTTCATGCGACCTTTCTTTGGTTCAATTTTCCTGTTTGCGCCGATGCTGTTGGCGACTGTGCCCGCCGCAGCCGGAGAGTTCTATCTGTTCAGCTCGCCCGCTGCCTGTGAGCGCTGGCTGGGCATGGGCGGGACGCAAGATGCATTGTCCCAGGTTTCGACCGAAGACGACACGCTGATCCTTCAGTCAAGCAGCATGTCGGGGCTTGAGTACGGCTGCTTTTTCGAGCCTCCGCTGGATCTGTCTGTGCAGGAACCGACAATCACCACACATGTCGGCCATTGCCAGGAACCGGGGTGGATATCGCCCGGATTGTTCACATTCGCCGTCGATCCGGTCTATTCGCGTGAGGTCACTCTCTATACGGGTGACGAAAGCACGACCGTGTTTCACTTCTGTGGGCGCTAGGATCAAACCGGCCGCAGTGTCGCCTGTGGCGTGACGAATTCACAGGTCTGCATGCCCCCTTGACGCCCGGGTCAAAACCCCCTAGGCGAAGCGGCTGATACCCCGATCCGAGTCGTCTGGCGACTCGGGTCATTCGCTTGGCACGGCCGCGAACGGCGCGTGTTGTGAAAAAAGGTTCTGGGACTACGGAACCGCAACAAAAAGGAAATACCGCGTGGCACGTATTGCTGGCGTTAACATCCCGACCGGAAAGCGCGTTCCAATCGCTCTCCGCTACATCACAGGCATCGGTCCCGCGACCGCCGACCAGATTATCACCGCCCTGAACATTGAGCCCTCGCGCCGCGTGAATCAGTTGTCGGACGATGAAATCCTGGCGATTCGCGAATACATCGACGCCAACATCAAGGTCGAAGGCGACCTGCGCCGCGAAGTTCAGATGAACATCAAGCGCGCGATGGACATGGGCTCGTATCGTGGCCTGCGTCACCGTCGCAACCTGCCTGTGCGCGGTCAGCGCACGCACACCAACGCTCGTACCCGCAAAGGCCCCGCAAAGGCCATCGCCGGTAAGAAGAAGTAAGGGAGGCAGGACCAATGGCTCGTGAAAAGGCGCGCGTAAAGCGCAAGGAACGGAAAAACATCGCCGCAGGCGTGGCGCATGTGAACTCCACGTTCAACAACACCAAGATCCTGATCTCCGACGTGCAGGGCAACGCGATCTCGTGGTCGTCGGCTGGCACGATGGGGTTCAAGGGCTCGCGCAAATCGACCCCCTACGCGGCACAGCTCGCTGCCGAGGATGCAGCGAAGAAAGCACAGGACCACGGTCTGCGCACGCTGGAAGTCGAAGTTCAGGGTCCGGGTTCTGGCCGCGAATCGGCGCTGCGTGCGCTGGCCGCTGCCGGTCTCGTGATCACCTCGATCCGCGACGTGACCCCGCTGGCGCACAACGGTTGCCGCCCGCCCAAGCGTCGCCGCGTCTGACGCATTGCACTTGAATACGGACCGCGCCTTTGGCGCGGTTCGCTTATGTCATTCTGACTGACCCTCGGGCGTGTCCGGTTTGATCATGAATCAGGCACAGGTATGGAGGCGACTACATGATCCACAAGAATTGGCAGGAATTGATCAAGCCGGCGCAACTGGATGTGCGCCCCGGCGCAGATCCGTCGCGCAAGGCGACCGTTACCGCCGAACCGCTTGAGCGCGGCTTCGGTCTGACGCTGGGCAACGCGCTGCGCCGCGTCCTGATGTCGTCGCTGCAAGGCGCGGCCATCACCTCGGTGCAGATCGACAACGTCCTGCATGAGTTTTCCAGCGTCGCCGGTGTGCGCGAGGATGTGACCGACATCGTCCTGAACCTGAAGGGTGTTGCCCTGAAGATGGACGTGGACGGGCCCAAGCGCGTGACCATTTCAGCGCGTGGCCCCGCGGTGGTCAAGGCCGGCGATATCGCTGTGACCAACGGGATCGAGGTTCTGAACAAGGATCACGTGATCTGTCACATCGACGAAGGTGCGGAACTGTTCATGGAGCTGACCGTGAACACGGGCAAGGGCTATGTCTCGGCCGACAAGAACCGCCCGGAAGATGCGCCGATCGGTCTGATTCCGATCGACGCGATCTATTCGCCGGTCAAGAAGGTCGCCTACGAGGTCGCCCCGACCCGTGAGGGCCAGGTTCTTGACTATGACAAGCTGACCATGAAGATCGAAACCGACGGTTCGGTCACGCCGGATGACGCCGTGGCCTTTGCCGCGCGCATTCTGCAGGATCAGTTGCAGGTGTTCGTGAACTTCGAAGAACCAGAGGCCGCCGGCCGCGGGTCGGACGACGACGGGTTGGAATTCAACCCGCTTCTGCTCAAGAAGGTCGACGAACTGGA
>JAGRMK010000164.1:8366-9793 GCA_020441345.1 Paracoccaceae bacterium | reverse complement strand
ATGTCGACCACATCGTCGGTATCGAGATCGCGCACCGCCTCGGCCAGCGCCTCACGCGGGAGGGATTCGATCACCTCTTCGCGCACACCCTCTTCGAGTTCCGACAGAATGTCGCCATCGATGTGGTCGGCATAAAGCGCCAGCAGGGCGCGGCGCTGCTGGCCGCTGATCTGCTCGATCAGATCGGCGATATCGGCGGCGTGCAACGGCTCCAGCGCGGCCACGACGGCGGCCGCATCGCCCGCCTCGACCGCATCCAGCACGGTGTCGATGCGAGTCGAATCCAGCCCCTCGAACCCCGCCTCGTCGATCTCGGGCTCTTGCCCTTCGGTCACGTCCCCGCGCTCCGGTTCCATCATCGCCGCCTCCCGCGTCTGAAGTCCCCGCCCGAGTCGCCCCGTGCCTGGTGGTTGTTAAGCGCAAACGCCCGCGCAATAAAGAGGAGGATCGCGCGCCAGGGCCGATCCGTTCAAACAGGGGCCGTCGATGTCGGATTTGCTACTTGGTCAAACGCTGGGCTTTGCCGGCGACCCCTTCGCCGAAGGGATCGAGGCCGCGCGCTACAACCGGCATGGCGCGGTTCTGGTCGAGGCGGGCCGCATCACGGCGGTGGGCCAAGCCAGTGATCTGCGCGCGGCGCATCCGGGCGCGCGGATCCATGACTACGGAGACCGGCTGATTTCGCCGGGGTTCGTCGATGCCCATGTGCACTATCCGCAAACCGCGATCATCGCCAGTTGGGGCAAACGCCTGATCGACTGGCTGAATACCTATACCTTCCCCGAGGAATCGCGGTTCGGCGACCCCGAGCACGCCCGCGTCGTCGCCGAAACCTGCCTGGACCTGATGCTGGCGCAGGGCACCACGACGCTGTGCAGTTTTTGCACCATTCATCCCGAAAGCGTGGACGCGCTGTTCACCGCGGCCCGGGCGCGCGGCATGCGGGTGCTGGGCGGCAAGACCTGCATGGATCGCAACGCGCCCGACACGCTGCGCGACACGGCACAGGCAGCCTATGACCAGTCCAAGGCCCTCATCGCGCGCTGGCACGGTGTTGATCGTCTCTCTTATGTCATCACCCCACGCTTCGCGCCGACCTCGACCCCGGATCAACTGGCGGCGTTGGGGGCGCTTTGGGCCGAACACCCAGACTGCCCGATGCAAACCCATCTGAGCGAACAGACCGAGGAAATCGCCTGGGTCGCGCAACTTTTTCCAAAAGCCTGCGACTATCTCGATGTTTACGAACGGTTCGGACTGCTGGGTCCATCCGGTCTTTACGGCCATGCCATTCACCTGACCGCGCGTGAACGTGACCGCCTGCTCGAGACCGGCGCGGCACTGGTGCATTGCCCGACCTCGAACACCTTCATCGGCTCGGGGCTTTTCGACATGGCGGGGCTCAAGGCCCAGGGCCAGCGCATCGG
>JAGRMK010000164.1:0-8308 GCA_020441345.1 Paracoccaceae bacterium | reverse complement strand
GTGTCGCAACTGCGCGGCACCGCGCTGCACCCGTCGCAACTGTGGTGGCTGGCGACCGAAGGCTCGGCGCGCGCGCTCGGGCTGGGCGGCACGATCGGCACGCTCACGCCAGGCGCCGAAGCCGATCTGATCGTGGTTGACCTCGCCTCGACCCCGGTGATCGCGCAACGCGCCGCACGCGCCCGCGACCTATGGGATGCGCTGTTCCCGACGATCATGCTGGGCGATGACCGGGCGATCCACGCCGCCTGGATCAACGGCAAACCGATCCGCGCCGCAAACGCGCGCTGATCCCGTCTTTGCTCTGAAAATATCCTGCCGGGGAGCGCCGAAGGCGCGTGGGGGTGCAAAACCCCCGGCGGTGCGCGGGGCCTCGATGGGCCCAAGCACCGCCCCGACCAGACCACAATCCGCCGCCGACCGCCCCGGCGGCCGCCCGGTCTACCCGTTGAGCAGCGCCAGCGCCTCGGCGTGGATCTGCGGGGTCGCCGCCGCGATCACCCGCCCGCCTTGATGTGCGGGTCCGCCCCGCCAGTCGGTGACAAGCCCACCCGCCGCCTCGATCACCGCGATCGGGGCCATGATGTCGTAACTTTGCAACCCGGCCTCGATCACCAGATCGATCTGCCCCGCTGCGACCAGGGCATAAGCATAGCAATCCATTCCGTAGCGTGTCAGCCGGGCCCGCGCCGACACGCGCTCGAACGCGGCGCGGTCGTCTGGCGTGCCGACCTCGGGAAAAGTGGTAAAGACGATCGCCTCGTTCAGGGGTCGCGCCGCGCGGGTGCGCAAGGGATGCACGCCATGGGGCCCTGTGACCTCGGCCACGCCCAACCCGCCGCGGAACCGTTCGCCGATGAACGGCTGGTCGATGATGCCCAGGACCGCCCCGTCCCGGTCGGCGAGGCCAATCAGAACTCCCCAGGTTGGCGTGCCCGCCAGAAAGGCCCGGGTGCCGTCGATCGGGTCGATCACCCAGGTCAGACCGCTGGTGCCGCTGCTGGTGCCGTGTTCTTCGCCCAGAATGGCGTCCTGGGGGCGCAGGCGGGCCAGTTCGGCGCGAATCGCCGCCTCGGCCCCCCGATCTGCCACGGTGACCGGATCGAAGCCGCCCGCATCCTTGTTGTCGGCCTGCAACGTCGCGCTGCGGAATGAGGCCAGCGTGACGGGCCGTGCGGCATCGGCCAGAGCCTGCGCGCAATGCCAGAGTTCATCGGCTTCCCTGGGCGAGAACGCGGCGCGTGGCATGACGGGCTCCTGCATGAAAAAAGGCCCGCACCAGATGTGCAGGCCCGATCCTTGTAAGCAGGCGGCGGAACCCCGACAAGAGGGGGTGCCGCGCGATCGGCTGGTCAGGCCGCGTCCGACAGAACGCGCGCCAGATCAAACAGGCGCTTTCGCTGCGCCTCGGGGATCGCGTAATAGGCGCGCACCAGTTCCATCGCTTCCTTGTTGGCAAGGATGTCGGTTTCGACAGCGGTTTCCGTGCTCTCGGCGCCGAGCCCTTCGAAGAAGAAGCTGATCGACACGCCAAGCGTGCGCGCAATGTCCCAAAGCCGCGATGCGCTGACGCGATTCATGCCGGTTTCATACTTCTGGATCTGCTGGAACTTGATCCCGACCGAATCCGCCAGTTGTTGCTGTGTCATTCCGACCATCCAGCGGCGGTGCCGGATCCGTTTGCCGACATGCACATCTACGGGGTGTTTCACGCTTACGCTCCTATTGCCAGGTTCCCGCGCCGTTCTCCTTCAAGGGGCGGTGCGGTTCACAGTCTCCCTCAAACCCCTTCAAGCACAAACCGTGCCAAATCTTCACCGCCCCCGAAAAAACCTGCCGCCCCATCAAGAAACCGTGCTTGCGAACCATGAACCATCCGCGCGCCAAGGGAACGGGGACCGTTTGGGCAGGGTCGCGGCGCATTGACCTTGCGGCATCCTGAGCGCCCGGCGCGACCTTACCCTTGGATGTAAACATGAACCCGCAATACCATCAAGACGTGTTTTGCAAAATGCAACGCACATTGAGATCAACCCCTGCGTGCATTTGCAAATTGCAACAACCGCGCGCTCCGCCGCGTCAGTCTTTACCTTGCAGCCCGCGCGCGACATCCTGCCGCTCGACCCTAGCAACCTGGAGCCCCCGATGCGCGCCTATGTCCTTTCGTCGACCGATACTCCGCCCGCGATCACCGACCTGCCGATGCCTGAACCCGCCGACGGCGAAATCCGGCTGAAGATTCGCGCCTGCGGGCTGAACTTCGCCGATCTGCTGATGGCGCGGGGGCAATATCAGGAACGCCCCGCGCTACCCTTCGTGATGGGCATGGAGGTGGCCGGCACAATCGATGCGCTGGGCGCGGGCGTTACCGGATTCGCGATCGGCCAGCCTGTCGCCGCCTTTGCCGGTCAGGGTGGGCTCGCGGAATACGGGTGCTTTCCGGCCGACCGCTGCCTGCCGATCCCGCCGTCGATGCCGTTCGAACAGGCCGCCGGGTTCATGGTCGCCTATGGCACGTCGCATGTCGCGTTGACCCATCGCGCGCGCCTGACCAAAGGCGAGACGCTGCTGGTGCTGGGGGCGGCGGGTGGTGTGGGCCTGACCGCGGTCGAGATCGGCGCGCAACTGGGTGCCCGTGTGGTGGCCGTGGCGCGCGGCGCCGACAAACTGGCGGTTGCCCGGAACGCCGGGGCCTCGGTTCTGATCGACAGCGACAGCGCCGACCTGAAAGAGCAGTTCAAGGCGCTTGGCGGCGTCGATGTGGTCTATGACGCAGTTGGTGAGCCCGTCGCCTCGCTGGCGCTGCGCGCCCTGCGCCCCGAGGGGCGGTTCATCGTCATCGGCTTCGCCGGCGGTCAGGTTCCGCACTTTCCGGCCAACATCCTGCTGGTCAAGAATATCGAGGTCATCGGCCTGTATTGGGGGGGCTATGCTGCATTCAAGCCGCAGGTCATCACCAAATCGCTTGGCGATCTGATGGGGCTCTACGCCGCCGGAAAACTGCATCCGCATGTCAGCAACGCCCTGCCGCTGGAACAAACGGCCGAGGGCATGGAGCTGATGCGCAGCCGCAAATCGACTGGCAAGGTCGTGATCACCATGCCGGATTGACGGACCCGGCACCGACGGACACGGCGGGAGCGTCGCCCATCGGTCATTCAGCGGCCAGCGCGCCCCGCATATCGGCGTCGCGCCCATCCCATGCGCGGCGCAACAGATCGGCCAGCGCCGCGACGCCGGGCGTGGTGCTGGACGGGCTGACATAGAGATTGACCAGATGGCTGGTCAGTTCGGGCAACGCGCCGCCATGGTTGATTCGTTCGGCATGCGGGGGCTCGGTGCCTGCCAGCAAGGCATGCACCGCCATGTCGCAACTGACCGTCGCCTCCAGTGTCCGGTCGGATTCCGATTCGACTGCGGCCTCCCAGGGGATGTTCGCCCGGTCCAGCGCCGCCACGATCCCCGGCCGAAATGCGCAATAGCGCCCCAGCGCAAGGCGCAACGGGCGCTGCCGCCACGCCTGCCCGCCTGGCGCGCCGATCCACACCAGCGGCAGCCGCGTCAGCGTTTCGCCACCCGCGTCACAATGGCTTTCGGTGGTCAGGATCAGATCGCAGGCACCCTCGCGAAACCGCTCCTTGGCGATCTTGGTATGCAGCGCCTGCAATTGCACCTGCATCCGCGGAAACGCGGCACTGAAATGGCGCAGCACCTGCGGGATATGCGGATAGACGATGTCATGCGGCACGATGATGACGATTTCGCCCTCATAGGCGCTGTCGGTCAGACGGGACACGGCTTCGTCATTCATCGCCAGGATGCGCCGGGCATACGTCAGCAACTGCTCGCCTGTCGCCGAAAGCTGCACACCGCGCCCGGTGCGATCCAGCAGGACCGCATCCAGCGACTCTTCCAGCCGCTTGATCTGCATCGACACCGCCGATTGCGTGAGGTTCAGCACATGCGCCGCGCGCGTCACGCCGCCAAAATCGGCAATCGCCGTCAGCGCCCGCAGGGCCGCCAGATCCAGATTACGCCTCACATCACACCTCTTGATGCATTACATCACGAACATTCGTTTTCCTTATACACAGAAACCGGCTATTCGATCAATATCCGTGATGCGCCCCGTGCGACGCATCAACACCCAACCCGTCAGATCAGGAAAACACCATGGCCCGGACCCTTGCCGCCACCGCACAAACCCCTTTCGTTTCACAGCCCGCGCGGCAAGACGTGACGATTCTGGCACGGCTGGGCCGCATGATCCGGCTCGCGCGCCAGCGACAGCAGCTCGCCAGTCTGGACACGGAGCGGCTGGTCGACCTTGGGCTGACCGCACAACAGGCGCGCTCGGAGGCCAGCCGCCCCTTCTGGGACGCCCCCCGCGCCTGGCGCGGCTGACAGCCCGCCGAAATCCGACCGACAATCCTTGAAATATATCCTGCAGGCACCGATATTGCAGGGAACCGTCTTGCACGAGTGAGGCGGAACCTTGAATTCCAACGGAGGGATAAATGGCCAACTCTCAGTCGATGCGTTCGACGGCCTCTCAGGCGCTTGGCGCTCGGATCGACGCGGGCCTGCGCGCACACATGAACAAGGTCTACGGCACGATGTCCGTAGGAATGCTGATCACCGCCCTGGCCGCATGGGCCATCGCGGGTCTTGCCGTCACCGGCGACATCTCATCGGCGGCAACCAATGCCGACGGTCAGGCCATGATGATCCGTCAGGGTGAATTCCTGAGCGGGTTCGGTGCCTTGCTCTATACCTCACCGCTGCGCTGGGTGGTGATGCTCGCGCCGCTGGCCTTCGTCTTCCTGGGCTGGGGCGCGCTGATGCGCCGCGGGTCGGCCGCCGTCGTGCAGATCGGCTTCTTTGCCTTTGCCGCCGCGATCGGCATTTCGATGAGCTCGATCTTCCTGATCTACACCGATTATTCGATCGTGCAGACCTTCCTCGTCACCGCCATTTCCTTTGCCGGGCTCAGCCTGTTTGGCTATTCGACCAAGCGCAACCTGTCGGGCATGGGCACCTTTCTGATGATGGGTGTGATCGGCCTGATCGTGGCGATGATCATCAACATCTTCCTGCAATCGCCGGCCATGATGTTCGCCATCTCGGCGATCGGCGTGCTGGTCTTTGCCGGTCTGACCGCGTTCTACACGCAGGACATCAAGAACACCTATATCGCCCATGCCACGCATGGCGACCAGGAATGGCTGGACAAGGCCGCCTATGACGGCGCACTGAGCCTCTACATCAGCTTCCTGAACATGTTCCAGTTCCTGCTGATGTTCATGGGCAATCAGGAGTAACCTGAGCCAGAGAAAAAGCGAAAGGGCCGGTGCGCACGCACCGGCCCTTTTCTTCTTGCCCCGCGCCGAGAGGCCGAAATCGCCCCGTCAGGCGTCTTCGCGGGGCTGACCCGGAGCCTTTGGCGCAGCATCCTTCTTGACCTCCGCCTCGCGGACAATCTCGACATCCAGCTTGGCCACGAAGGCTGCCAGCGCGCCAAGAACCGCCAGAACCGGCGCCGCGATCACCACCGCCCCCCCGGCGATGGCCCCCACCGTCAGGGGAATATCCACCGTCACATCGCCATCGCGCGCCTTCACGCGAATCCGGCGCACACGGGCATCATTGGCCAGTTCGCGCACAAAGGCGACCAGCTTTTCGCCGGCGACTTCGATCTCTTCGACCCAACTCTTGCGCTGGGCGTCCTGCTTGCTGTCATCCGTCATGTCAGGGCTCCTTTCCGTTGCAGCTTGACCCATGTTAACGATATTAACATAAGCAATCCGACCTCCGGTTTCACCCCCCGCGAACGCAAAAAGCCGCGCAGATCTCTGCACGGCTTCGCGTAAGAACAGGATCTGACAGATCTTACTTGATCTTGCCTTCCTTGTATTCGACATGCTGGCGCACGACCGGGTCGAATTTGCGGATGACCATCTTTTCGGTCATCGTGCGCGCGTTCTTCTTGGTCACGTAGAAATGGCCAGTGCCAGCCGTCGAGTTCAGACGGATCTTGATCGTCGTCGGTTTCGCCATGGGTATCTCCTGCGCACGGCGGCAAGCGGCCACCGGTAAATTCCGTTGTTGACCGCCTTTTACGCATCATCAGGCCAGAGTCAACTGCCCCGCGACACCTAGTAGGCGTTTTTCGTCGTAACCAGGCTCCAGGGCGTCAGGATCATGATCTTGAAGTCCAGCCAAAGCGACCAGTTCTCGATGTAATACAGATCGTGCTCGACCCGCGCGCGGATTTTTTCCGACGAATTCATCTCGCCGCGCCAGCCGTTGATCTGCGCCCAGCCGGTGATCCCCGGCTTGACCTTGTGACGCGCCGAATACGCCTCGGTCACCTGATCATAAACGATGTCGCCGGTCCGGGCCGCCGTCGCATGCGGGCGTGGCCCGACCAACGACAACGTCCCCTGCAAGACATTGAAGAACTGCGGCAGCTCATCGATCGAGGCCCGCCGAATGAACCGTCCGATCCGGGTCACACGGTTGTCGCCGCGCCGAACCGCCCTTACCGCGGTCGGATCGCACTGGTCGCTGTACATGGAGCGGAACTTCAGCACCTGGATCGGCTTGTTGTTGAACCCGTGGCGCTTTTGCCGGAACAGAACGGGACCGGGCGATTCCAGCCGGATCAGAACGGCGATGACCAACATCAAGGGCGCCAGCGCGACGATCGCCAGGCTGGCAAAGACGATATCGAACAGACGCTTTTCAACGGCCCGCAACCCGCCCAGCGGACGCTTGTAGATTTCGACCAGCGTAAACGGCCCGATCCTGGACCGGCGCTTGCGCGAGAAGGCGGGCACTTCGGCGCCCTCCATCACCCGGATATCCACCGGCAGCACGAACAGGCGCGACAAAAGCTGCTGGATACGTGGCGCCGAGGCCTTGGGAATCGCGACCACCACGGTGTCGACATGTGCAAGCCGAGTGAACTCGACCAGGTCGGCGACATCGCCCATCTTGTGAAACCCTTCGATCATCGCCGGCGACCGCACGTCGTCGCGCGAATCGAAAAACCCGCACAGGCGGCGCCCTTGACCGCGCTCCTTGTTGATCTCGCGGATCATCTGCGCCAGCGTTTCGCCCCCACCGACCAGAACGAACCGGTGCTCAAGCCGTCCAAGCCGCATCAGCGTGCGAATCCGCGCCCAGATGGCCAGCCTGATCAACACGACGGGCCCCGCCGCCCAAGCCGCCCAAAGCCCGATCCAGGCCCTGATCGACCCAGCCCCCAGCCCGGCCAGGGTCAGAATGCCCCAAAGCGCGCCAAAGGCGATGCCCAGCGCCAGAACGCCCAGCGCCGCGCTGGCGACCGCGCGCCGCATGCGGCGAAACCGATAGCCGCCAACCAGCCGTGCGACGGTCGCCATGATCAAGCCGCCCAGCCAGATCACCCACGCGAAAGGCACGCCGCCGGGCGCCCAGATCTCGACCAACCCGAACGAGATCCAGCCGGTCAAGGCGACGACCAAGATGTCCAGTACGAACAGCGAAACCGAAAACACCGAAGGACGAATGGTCGGCTCACTCAACCGCTGAGCCAGGGACAGGGCCTGCCCCCCCAACAATCGCTGTGGCGCCACCGCATAGGGGCTGCGCCGCTTGACTTGGGAAAACAGACGCTTGCGGGCAGAAACATCGACCATGAACACACCAGTTTGCAACAAACCCATGAGGGTAAAATACCGGGCCAGCACCGACGGGGCGGGGAAGCCTGAACACGTTGACGATAGGTGCCGGATTGGGCGCAATTATGGCACCGTGCCGACGAAATCTGACAAATGGAAACAAAATGCGCGGATGGCCTGTAAGCCGGATTTTGTTCCGGGGTTGCCCCCTTCGACGGCCATTCGTCTGACCCATCCGTTGCCGGAGGGCTCAAGCTGCCAACCCGGACCCCTGGGCTGAGATGTCCCTGCGGCGATATCGGCCAGGGGCCGATCATACCCGCGCGGGGTCCCTATTCGGCATTGCTCCCGGTGGGGCTTGCCTTGCCGGTCCGGTTGCCCGTCCCGCGGTGGGCTCTTACCCCACCGTTTCACCCTGACCCGTTTCCCCGAAAGGCAACGGGCGGTCTGTTCTCTGTGGCGCTTTCCCTCGGGTTGCCCCGGCCGGGCGTTACCCGGCACCGTTGTCTCATGGAGTCCGGACTTTCCTCGAACCTCTCGGCCCGCGGCCGTCCGGCCATCCGCGCTCGACTCGCTTAGCGAAGCGCGCCCACGCCGTCAACGCGCCATACGCGCCATCTCATCTGTCCTGAAATATCCTGGGG
>JAGRMK010000163.1 GCA_020441345.1 Paracoccaceae bacterium | reverse complement strand
ACGAACAGGATGCGGCCGCCACGGGCGACGGTGTCGCGCACGACTTTCAGCGCCTGGTCCAGCATCGGGACCGTCTGCGTCAGGTCGATGATATGAATGCCGTTGCGCTGGCCATAGATGTATTGACCCATGCGCGGGTTCCAGCGCTGCGTCTGGTGGCCATAGTGAACGCCAGCTTCCAAGAGCTGACGCATGGAGTATTCGGGAAGCGCCATGTGGTTTTCCTTTCCGGTTTGCGCGTAGGGCGAGACATTCAGGGCTTTCGCCCAACCGGTGGACCAAACAGGATGTCTCCCTGTCAGGCCCTGTCCCACCTGTGAAGTGCGCGCCCATTACCGCGAAGCCCGACCTTCGGCAAGGGGAAAGCGGCATGTTTTGCGGCTGGCGGCCTTGTGTGTGTGCGATTCCGACGGGTTTTCGCAGGGTCTCAGCCCTGTCCCGCCGACAAGCGCGTCAGAACGCGTTTGCGCGCCTGCGGCATCGTCGCGATATCGACGCAGGTGAAAACATGGCTGGTGCCCAGATCCCGGTCGATTACCAGATGATCCGACACCCAGCCCCCAAGCGCCAGATATTGCCGCAACAGTGGAGGCAACAGGCCGGGCGCCGCCGGGTCGAGGGGGCGCGGCGAGGTTTCGAGTCGGTGCACGCGCGGGGCCTTGATCGCCGGGCGCAACGATTCTGGGCCGAGATAGCGGGCCGCCAGCAGGTTCAGCGCCGGGGCCAGCGTGGCGGGTGTGGTGGTCGCAAACGAGGTGCAGCCGATCAACCGTGCCGCCCGGCTGTTCAATACGATCCGCGCCACCCCGCCCCAGACCAGCCGCAGCCCGTCCCCGTCCGGCTGCGCCCCGCCCGCGTCCGGCGCGCGGCACAGACGGCCAAGCTCCACCACCGGCCCCGGTGCACGGGCGAGGGCGCTCAGGTCATAGAACTGCGCGGCATAGCCCGACAACAGCGCCTCTGCCGTGCGATGCACTCGCAACCGCAGCGTGGCCCGCAATCCGGGGTCCGCCCCCCGCCCTGCCCCGGTGCGGCCAACCCAAAGATGCAGACTGTCCGAGTCGAAATCATCCAGATCGCGCGCCGCGGGATCGCCGCGGAACGCCCGCGCGCGAAGCGCCGCGATCGCCGGAAGGTCCGCGGTCGTCGCCAGCCGAACCTGCCAGCCGGGCACGCAAAGCGGCGCACCGAACACCGGGTCGCGGGACGGATCGTCATGCCGGCTGGACATTGCGGCGCGGGGTCCTAAATCAGGGACGTGTCGAGCGGAGGAACACGATGACCGACAAGATAGTCAAATCGGACGCCGAATGGCAGGCCCAACTTTCACCGCTTGCCTACAAGGTCACGCGGCGCCACGGCACCGAGCGCGCCTTTACCCACGAGGATTTCCCCAAGGGTCCGGGGCGGTTCCATTGCCTGTGCTGCGGCGCCCCCCTGTTTGACGCGGCGCAGAAATTCGATTCGGGCTCTGGCTGGCCCAGCTTCTGGGCCCCCGCCGAGGGTGCGCCCGTCGCCACGCGCGAAGATCGCAGTCTCTTCATGCGCCGCACCGAAGTGCATTGCGACCGCTGCGAGGCCCATCTGGGTCACGTGTTTCCCGACGGTCCGCGACCGACCGGGCTGCGCTATTGCATCAACGGGGTCGCATTGCGGTTTGAACCGGACGAGAGCTAGACCCGCCCCCTCATGATCGGGGACGAGCCCGGACCCTTGGCCTCAATTGGCAAAGGACGACGCCGTAAACTGGCCAAGCACGCGCCATACCTGGCTGAGAACGCTGGGGCGCGGCCCGGTGTCGGTGACACGCCGAGACAGGGCCACGACCTCGCCATCCTCCAGGCCGAAGCGCTCGACATTCGAGACCCGGTCGCGCTGATCGAACGAGATCGCAACGACCTGGCGGTCGATTTCCTCGGGCGCGCGCCAGTTGCGATGCTCCCAGTCGGACTGGACATAGAACCACCCCGATCCTTCCATCACGCCGCCGATGCCTGGGCGCCCGATCTTCTGGGCGACCGTCTCGCGGGTGTCCTGGCCGATCTGGATCTGCGCCAGATCCGTATCGGTCGGGGCATATCCGTGGAAGCGCATGATCGGCGAGCAGGCCGCCAGCGCCCCCGCGACGATCATCGCCAGCGCGCCCAGGCGCCAGGCCCGGCCCGGACCCTTGCCGGTTTGCGTGTTGCCTTCGCTCATGCCTGACTCCTGGCTAGTTGTTCGTGGGCGGCCACCCTGCGCGGTTGACTGCGCGCCCCTGCGTCCGGCCCTGTTCTGGTCGTTGAAGGGCTGGAACCCTCCGTCGCCTCTGGATTACAGAAAGGCAGGCGTCTATTCAAGAATGGAACACCCCGGAGCGGCCCGCGTCGCCGAACCGTGAACACCCTGCCGTTATGCCCAACCCGGAGAGCCCATGACTGACCTCGCCCCGCAGCGCGACACCACCAGCCTGACGTTGCCCCTGCGCGTCGCCGATCTGCCAAGCCGCGTCGGGGTTTCGTTTCGCGTCGCGCCCGAAGCCGGGGCCCGCGCCGATCTGGCGCGCGAGCTTGGCATTCCGCGCCTGCGCAAGCTGACCTTTGCCGGCTCGCTGCGCCCCGACGGACGGCACGACTGGGTGCTCGAAGGGGTGTTGGGCGCAACCGTCGTGCAGGACTGTGTGATCACCGCCGAGCCGGTGACGACCCGCATCGACACCCCCGTGCTGCGCCGCTTCCTGCGCCGGATGCCCGAAGTCGAAGGCGTCGAGGTCGAGATCCCCGAGGACGATTCGATTGAACCTCTGGGCCCGGTGATCGATCCGGGCGCGGTGATGGCCGAGGCGCTGGCGCTGGCGCTGCCCGATTATCCCCGCGCCGACGGGGCGACACTGGACAGCACGGCCGAGGCCCGGCCCGAAGGGGCCGCGCCCCTGACCGACGCCCCGCGCCGCAATCCTTTCGCGGCGTTGGCCGCCCTTCAGGCCGATACACCCCCCGACTCGCCACCATCGCCATCCACCGGGGATGACGACTCTGCCGATTCCTGAGGACGCGGCGCCCTTTTTCGACTTGCACCTGTGCGAAAAACTCGTATTTTCCGCGCCTCATGCTCTTCGGGCCTTTTCCTGACCGCCACGGCGGTATAAAGCCCCGAGCACTACAAGTTTCCACCGAAACGGGTCACGGATTGTGCCCGCCGAAGATATCAGAGGTTGACCATGGCCGTTCAACAGAACCGCGTGACCCGTTCCCGTCGCAACATGCGCCGCTCGCATGATGCCCTCGTTGCGGGCAACCCCAACGAATGTTCCAGCTGCGGCGAGCTCAAGCGCCCGCACCATGTGTGCCCGTCCTGCGGCCATTATGACAGCCGCGAAGTTGTTGCGCAGGCTTCCGAGGTCGACCTGGACGACGACGCAGCCTGACGGTCTCGTCGGGCGGTGATCAGATGGTGTCCAACCCGGACCAGTCACGCGCCGGCGCCACGGCGGAAACCACTGCCGCGGGCCGGGTCGTCATTTCGGTCGACGCGATGGGCGGCGATCGCGGCCCCGAAGCGGTCGTTGCCGGCTGCGCACAATCGGTTGCCACTGATCCGGCGATTGATCTCTTGATCCATGGCAATGCGGCGGTTCTCGAACCGCTGGTCGCCCGTCAGCCCGCGCTGACGGGCCGCTGCACCGTGGTCCATGCCGAGGGCGTTGTCACCATGGACGACAAGCCCAGCCACATCATGCGGCACGGCAAGCACACCTCGATGTGGTCGACGATCGGCGCGCTGAAAAACGGCGATGGTCATGCCGCGGTATCCTGCGGCAATACTGGCGCCCTGATGGCGGTCTCGATGCTGCAATTGCGCCGGATGGAGGGGGTGAACCGCCCTGCCATCGCCTGCCTGTGGCCTTCACGCGGGCGGCACGGGTTCAACACGATGCTTGACGTCGGCGCCGATATCAAGGCCGAGGCCGAGGATCTGCTGGCCTATGCGATCATGGGTGTGACCTATTTTCGCAATGGGTTCGGCGAAGCGCGTCCGCGTGTCGGCCTGCTGAACGTCGGCACCGAAGAGCACAAGGGACGCGCCGAAATCAAGGCGGCGCACGAGCTGATCACCCGCTACGCCGAGATCGGGCGGTACGAATTTGTCGGCTTTGTCGAGGGCGGCGACATCCCGTCAGACCGCGTCGATGTGATCGTCACCGACGGGTTTACTGGCAATATCGCGCTGAAAACAGGCGAAGGCACGGCCAAACTGGTTGCCGACATTTTGCGCGAGTCGCTCAAATCCAGCATCTTCGCCATGTTCGGGGCGCTGCTGGCGAACCGCGCCCTGAAACGGATGCACAAGCGCATCGACCCGCGCCGGGTCAATGGGGGTGTGTTTCTGGGCCTGAACGGCACGGTGGTCAAATCCCACGGATCGGCCGACGCGACCGGGATTGCGGCGGCAATCGGGCTGGCCGCCAAACTGGCGCAATCGGGGTATCGCGGGCGGATGGCCGAACGGCTTGTGATTGCCGCGCAAGCAGCGCAGGATGCCGTGCAGAACGGAGAACCGGAATGAGCGATACCCAAGTGACCCGCGCCGTCGTCATCGGATGCGGGCACTACCTGCCCGAAAATATCGTCCCGAATTCGGCCTTTACCAAGACGCTGGACACTTCGGACGAGTGGATCATCTCGCGCTCGGGGATTGAGCGGCGGCATTTCGCAGCCAAAGACGAGAATACCTCGCATCTGGCGACGCATGCGGCGCGCGCGGCGCTGGCCGATGCCGGGATCGAGGCCGAGACACTGGATGCGATTCTTGTCGCCACCTCGACCCCCGACCTGACCTTTCCGTCTGTTGCGACCATGGTCCAGGCAGAAATCGGCGCGTTTTCGGCCTATGCATTCGATGTGCAGGCGGTTTGCGCGGGGTTCGTCTATGCTCTGGCCAATGCCAATGCTCTGATCCTGTCGGGTCAGGCGCGGCGCGTGCTGGTGATTGGCGCCGAAACCTTCAGCCGGATCATGGACTGGACGGATCGCGGCACCTGCGTTCTGTTCGGCGACGGCGCCGGGGCCCTGATCCTTGAGGCTCAGCAAGGCACCGGCACCGTGGCCGATCGCGGAATCCTGTCGACAGACCTGAATGCCGATGGCCGCCAGCGCGACGTGCTTTTTGTCGATGGCGGGGTGTCCAGCACCGGCACCGCCGGTCAGTTGCGCATGCAGGGTAAGGAAGTGTTCCGGCACGCGGTCGAGAAACTGGCCAGCACGGCCGAGACCGCGCTGCAAAAGGCCGGACTGGGGCCCGAGCAGATCGACTGGATCGTCCCGCATCAGGCCAATATCCGGATCATTCAGGGCACCGCGAAAAAACTTGGCCTGTCGATGGACCAGGTGATCGTCACGGTTCAGGATCACGGCAATACCTCGGCCGCGTCGATCCCTCTGGCGCTATCGGTGGGCGCGCAGCAAGGCAAGCTCAAGCGCGGCGATCTGATCGTGACCGAGGCGATTGGCGGTGGCCTGGCCTGGGGGGCCGTGGTTCTGCGCTGGTAAGCAGGCCGGTTTCAAGGTTTGAGACCAAGCACAAACAATGCGCCGCAAACCCCGGTGTTGACAGTAGAATTTCCTTGTCGCATCTTGAAGGGAATGGCCAGGGCTTCGCGGGGGGATCGTGATGAGCGGAAAGACACTGACACGCATGGACCTGAGCGAGGCCGTGTTTCGGGAAGTTGGGCTCAGCCGCAATGAATCCGCTCAACTCGTTGAATCCGTGATCCAATATATGTCCGACGCCCTTGTCGAGGGTGAGCAGGTCAAGATCTCGTCCTTCGGCACATTCGGTGTGCGGTCCAAGTCCGAGCGGCTGGGCCGCAACCCCAAGACCGGCGAGGAGGTTCCAATTTCCCCACGCCGCGTGCTGTCGTTTCGCCCCTCGCATCTGATGAAAGAGCGAGTCTCGCGCGGTAATCTTCGCGGCAATGCGTAAGGCATGAAAAAAGCGCCCGAAGCCTTTCGCACGATCAGCGAAGTGGCCGAGATCCTTGAGACTCCGGCGCATGTCCTGCGGTTCTGGGAAAGCAAGTTCTACCAGATCCGCCCGGTCAAGCGCGCCGGCGGGCGCCGCTATTACCGCCCCGATGATGTCGCCCTGATCAACGGAATTCGCGGCTTGCTGCAAGACCAGGGCATGACGATTCGCGGCGTGCAGCGCGTGCTGCAAGAGCAGGGCGTGCGGCATGTCGCATCGCTGGGCGGCCCCCTGCCTGCATTCGATGCCGGCGCGTTGGTCGATGAAACCGGGGCCGATGCGGAGGATACGGAAGCCGATACCGCGATCATCGACGACGCATCCGAAGCCGAGGTCGAGACAGAAATAGAGGTAGAAGCGCCGATCGCGCAGCCCCCCTCACCCCAGACAGGCACCGGTGCCGAACCCACCGCGGCCAAGCCGGCCCCGATCGCCGCAGACCTTGACCCCGCCGGGTCGGCCCGTGGTG
>JAGRMK010000162.1 GCA_020441345.1 Paracoccaceae bacterium | reverse complement strand
ACCGATCCCAGCGTCGCCGCGACCCCGCCGGGAAGCCGGTAGGCCGCGACGAACAACAGCACCCAGAACAGCGCGAAATTGCAGCCGCCGAGCACAAGGGCGCGGCCCCACCAGGCGCGCGGAGGCAGGCATCGGGTGAGTGCAAGCAGCAGCAGCCCCGCCGGCAAGGCGCGCAGGGCGGCAAGGGTCACGGGATAGCCCGCCGGAAGAGCCTCGGTCGTGACAAGATAGGTGCTGCCCCAGATCGCCGGGGCAAGCGCCGTTAGAAGAACGTCGGTGGTGCGGGACATGGATCACCTCTTGGGTTCAGGGCTCACCAGAGCCGGTCAACGGGCCTGCCGGGATCGTCAAACCGGGGCCCGAACCCGATGTCGCGCAACAGATGGGACGACAGGCTGCGATGGGCCGGGCAGCGGCGCAGAGCGGTCTTGCGGCGAAAACGGGAAGCGGTCATGCGGGTTTCCTTTTGGTTGATAGGCCGCGGCGCGGTGCCACGGCGGATACCGGGCAAACGCGATACCGGCGGCGGGCATCACGCGACCGCGTCGGCCCGACCGCGCGCGGCGAGCCGCGCCGCGAGCCGGGCGACATGCGCCCCTTGATAGCGCGCACCCGCAAGGTCGGTTGCCGACGGCACGCGCGATCCATCGGCCCCGGCGATCGTGCCCGCGCCATAGGGCGCGCCGCCAACGATGCCCTCGGCGCTCGTCTGGCCAGCGAAGCTGTAAGGCATGCCCACGATGAGCATCCCGAAATGCTGAAGCGGGATCTGGGTGGACAGTAGGGTCGCCTCGTGCCCGCCATGTTGCGACCCGGTGGAGGTAAAGACCGCGGCCAGCTTGCCAACCAGCGCATTGCGCGCCCAAAGGCTGCCCGCTTGATCCAGAAAGGACTTCATCTGACCGGCCATCATCCCGAACAGGGTTGGCGTGCCGAACAGGATCGCGTCGTAGAATTCGAGATCTGCAGGCGTCGCGACTGGCGTGTCGTCCGGGTCGAACCCGGCCTTTGCGCGGATTGCGTCTGGCACGGTCTCGGGCACGCGGCGCAGGTCGACATGGGTGCCGGGCACGCTGCGCGCGCCTTCGGCCTCGGCCTGCGCCAGGGCGCGCACATGGCCATAACTGGAATAGTAGAGAACAAGAACACGGGTCATGCGATCCTCTTGTGGCTATCGGTTGCGATGCTCGGGAAGATCGTCGATACGGCGCACCGGAATAACCGGCCCGCTGTCATTTCACTCTTTACGCCGGTTGAAGAAACTCAGCCGCGCAGCGCGGCGCGCAGATGATCCAGAAAGGCCGTCACCTTGGCGTCCATGCCCAGCCGCGAAGCGGTCACGGCGAAGATCTCTGGCGAGGGAAGCTCCCAATCGGGCAAGACCCGCACCAGAGCGCCGCACGCCTCGGCCGCATTCGATACGAAATCGGGCAAGGTGCCAATGCCCTGCCCCGCGATCAACAGGTCGCGCAAGACCAGGCTGTTGCCGACCCGCACCCAGGGGTCCAGATCCAGCGTGACGGCGCCAGATGGCCCATGCAACGCCCAGGTCGTCAGATGGTCCGCCAGCAGGAACCCGATCACCCGGTGCCGCGCGACATCCGCAGGCTCGGCGGGAACACCGGCGCGCGCCAGATACGCGGGCGCCGCGAAGATCCGTTGCCGCATCGTGCCGATCTTGCGCGCGACCAGCGCCGAATCCGGCATCGCGGGACGGATGCGGATCGACACGTCGAACCCGCCCTCGACCATATCGACGACCCGGTCATCCAGCGACAGGGTCAACCTGAGATCCGGATAGGCGGCCAGGAACCCCGGCAGGATCGGCGCGATCACCGTCTGTCCGAACGAGCTGGACGCATTCACCTTCAGATGCCCGCGCACCGCCCCTGCCCCGTCGCGGATGCGCGTTTCGACGCGGCTCACGGCATCGAGAATGCCGGTCGCCTCGTCGTAATACAGCCGCCCGGCATCGGTCAGAGACATCGCGCGCGTGGTGCGCGTCAACAGCGTGGTGCCCAGGCTTTCCTCGAGCAGCTTGACCTCGCGGCTCAGCAGCGCCGGCGAGACGCCCAGATCCTCGGCCGCGCGCACGAAGCTGCCGCGCTCGACGATGCGGCGAAACGCCTGCATGACGGAAAGCTTGTCCATATGGCGGCTCCTTGCCCCCGGTTGATCGGCGCCCCAGACAGAAACGCAACCCAGATAGGTTAGCATGGCGCAAACGGCACCGCCAATGACCGGCCTGGCTTTACCGTCGCCCCGCTTTTTCCGTGCAGGCCGCTGGCGTTCAGACGGGCGCTTTGCGTGGAAAGGGCGTGTGGATGCTGCGCGACTGGTCGTCGAACCCCGACAGTGGCAAGGGCCAGCGCGCATGCGGCCAGCGCAATTCCATTTCGCGTCGGCGCGGACGATAGACGGCGGTATAGAGCGTCCCGAACCCGTAACGGAAGGCAGTGGAGTATAGCGGCGGGCGCAGGAAAGCCGCGATGAACTTTTCCTCGGGCTCGACATGCAGGGTCAGGCGATGCAACAGAAAGCGTTCACGCTCGATGGTGGCGGTAGCGCGGGCGTGGGCCTCCCATTCGGGCTTGTCCTGGTGGTTGGTTGCCACCGCGGCATGGGTGATCTGCGCCGGGCGGTCGGGGGCCATCAACACGGTGCGAATGGTGCGTTTCCTGTCCAGCACGGTGACATTGTAGCTCATATGCGTCGGCACGCGGGCCAAAGCCTCGGCGGCTTGTTCGGCGGTCTTGCAGGTTTGCAGCACGTAACGCAGGATCAAGGGCACGCCAAAGCCGTCACCGACCACCCGCCGACCGCCAAAGGTCAGCGATAGCGCCAGCCCGGCGTCGTTCATCCCGTCCACCAGCCCGAACAACCCGTCACTGGTGCCCAGAACCGTGCGCCCGCCCCATTCCGTCCGCAGGATCAGCCGGTCGAAGGCGCGTGGGTCATAGTCGTAATTGCGCACCAACACCGGCTGCGCGCCGGGCCAGACGGCTTGCGAACAGCCTGACAAATAGGGGGGCGGGCGCCAGAACGACAGGAACCGCGCCGCCAGATCGCCACCGCCGACCAGCGCGCACAGCTCGTCCCACAGCGGCACCAGTTCGGGCATGTAGCGTTGCAATTCGCGCTGACACTCGCGATAGGTCGGGCGCGCCTCGACCCCTTCGCGCAGCCACCACCGTTGGTAGGCAGGCCAGGATTCGGCAAAGAGCCCGGCCCATTTCGGGCCAGGCCTGGCTTCGGAGATGGCGCGCCAGATCAGGTCCATCTACATGATCTTGAACGCAGGATCGGCCAGCGACGGGCCGGCTTCCGCCATTGATAACGGTTTCGCCGAAAAGCTCGACTTGATGCCGTGGATCCATTTCCGCGCGCGCTCGTTCAACTGGAACCCGTTGGTCATCGACCGACCGCGGGTCACAAGAATGCCCAGGTCGGCGCCTTCGTAGCGATAGTCGCCGGCCTTGAGGATGCGCAGGAAAAACGCCTCGTTTTCCGACTCCACGGCGCGGCGGTGATAGTCGAACCGGTCGAACACCACGCGCCCGTCTTCGAGCATCCGGTAGATTCCGGTCTGCGGCGCCT
>JAGRMK010000161.1 GCA_020441345.1 Paracoccaceae bacterium | reverse complement strand
GGCGACGACGCCCGGATAGGTCTTGGTCAGGCCCTGGATGGACAGCAGTGGAACACTCATCGTGCGATCTCCTGGAAGCGGGCGGCGTGGGGCTGCGACAGGAACGCGGCAGCGACGGATATGGCGATGGCCTGGGGATGTTTGCCCAGCGCCGGGTCGCCGATCGGGCAGGCGATGCGCGCGACCTGCGGTGCACCGTGGCCCAGCCCCTGCAAGCGATTGCGGAACCGAACCCATTTCGACGCGGAGCCGATCAGCCCGCAAGCCCCGAACCCGTGGCCCAACAGGCGGTGGCACAAATCTAGGTCCAGCGCGTGCGAATAGGTCACGATCACGTGCTCGGCGTCCCGCGGGGCCAGCGGCACCAGCTCGGCCGGGTTCGTGGCGCTGCGGATCGTCGCGCCCTGCGGAAGGATCGTGGGAAATCGCTCGGGCGCGGTATCGATCCAGGTCAGCGACAGGCCGGGCAGGGGGGCCAGCACCGCGACCAGCGCGCGCCCGACATGGCCCGCGCCCCAGATCCAGACCGGGCGCAGCGGTGGCGCGACGGGTTCGGCCAGCCAGCCCTGCACGAAGCGCGGGATGGCGACGCCTTCGCCGCGGGCGGTTTTTTGCGCCCGGCGGATCGCCAGCGGGGCCTCGGACGCGGCGTCACGGGCCACGGCGCGGGCGAACAGGCCGGTTTCCGGCACAGCCGCCAGGGCCGCCGTATCGAACCGCTCATAAGCCAGCGTCACCGCCCCGCCGCAGCACTGGCCCAGACCCGGACCCAGCGCCATGCGCTCAACTCTTGGTGCTGCGCCACCGAGCATCGCGCGCGCCTTGCGCGTCGCGTCGAATTCCAGCGTGCCGCCGCCGATGGTGCCCGATTGGCCCCCGGACCAGACCAGCATTGCCGCCCCGGCCTCGCGCGGGGAAGACCCCTGGTGTGCGCAGATCGCCACGCGCACCACCGCGCCGTGCTGGCGCACCGCCTCGGTCAGCGCGGATCTGTCAAACATGGCCGCCCCGCTGGCGCTCGACGGCGGCCAGAATGCGCTCGGGTGTGGCCGGCGCGTCGAGATTGGCATAGACCGAGCCATCGCCGCAGGCCGCGACCGCGTCCGACAGCGCCATCAGCACCGAGATCCCGTGCATGAACGGCGGTTCTCCGACGGCTTTAGACCGGTGGATGGTGTCCTCTGGGTTGGCGCCGTCCCAGAGCGCCACGTTGAACACGCGCGGCCGGTCGCCGCAGGCCGGGATCTTGTAGGTCGAGGGTGCATGCGTGCGCAGCCGTCCCTTGTCGTCCCAAACCAGTTCCTCGGAGGTTAGCCAGCCCGCGCCCTGCACGAACCCGCCCTCGACCTGGCCGATATCCAGTGCCGGATTCAGGCTGTTGCCCGCGTCGTGCAGAATGTCGGTGCGCAGAATGCGGTTCTCGCCGGTCAGGGTGTCGATCACCACCTCGGACACGGAGGCGCCATAGGCAAAGTAGAAGAACGGCCGCCCGTGTCCCTTGATACGGTCCCAGGCGACCTTTGGCGTGGCGTAGAACCCTGTCGAAGACAGACTGACCCGCGCCTGATAGGCCAGGTTTGCGACCTCGGCAAAGCTGTAGTCCGCGCCGTCGACACGCACGCGGCCCCCGGCGAAGGCGACCGCATCGGGGCGCGCCTGGTGCTTTTCGGCCAGAAGCGCCGCCAGCCGGTCGCGGATCGTGTCGCAGGCGGCCTTGACCGCCATCCCGTTCAGGTCCGATCCGCTGCTGGCCGCCGTGGCCGAGGTATTGGGCACCTTGGCGGTGTCGGTCGCGGTGATCTTCACCGCCTCCAGCCCCACGCCAAATGCCGAGGCCGCGACCTGCGCAACCTTCAAGAACAGGCCCTGGCCCATTTCCGTGCCGCCGTGATTCAGGTGGATCGACCCGTCCTGGTAGACATGAACCAAGGCCCCCGCCTGGTTGAGATGGGTCAGGGTAAAGCTGATACCGAACTTGACCGGTGTCAGCGCGAGGCCTTTCTTAAGCACCGGGCTCGCGGCGTTCCAGTCGGTCACGGCCTGCCGCCGCGCCTGATAGGCGGCGCTGGCCTCAAGCCGGTCGGTCAGCGCGTGCAGGATGAAATCCTCGACCGGCTGGCCATAGGGTGTGGTTTGCGGGCCGACGTCCGCCGGGGCCTTGGGGCTGTGCGCGCCGCCAAACCGTTTCGCCGAGCCCGGGCCGCTTTTCGCGGGGTGCGCCGCGCGGTAGTAATTGGCTCGGCGCACCGCCAGTGGATCGAGGCGCAGGGTATGGGCGATATGGTCCATGACCCGCTCGATCCCCAGCATCCCCTGCGGCCCGCCGAACCCGCGATAAGCGGTGGCCGAGCACATGTTGGTGCGCAGCCGGTGGCTTTCGATACGCACATCGGGCAGCCAATAGGCGTTGTCTGCGTGCAACATGGCGCGGTCCGCGACCGGCAGGGTCAGGTCCATCGACCAGCCCGCGCGGGTGTAATGCGCAAAGTCGATGCCCAGCACGCGCCCGTCGTCATCGACGCCGACGCGGTACTCGATGCGGAAATCGTGGCGTTTGCCGGTGATCACCATGTCGTCGTCGCGATCGTAGCGCATCTTGCACGGCTTGCCGGTCAGCTTTGCCGCCAGCGCACAGGCCACGGCCAGGTGGTTGCCCTGGCTTTCCTTGCCGCCGAACCCGCCGCCCATGCG
>JAGRMK010000160.1 GCA_020441345.1 Paracoccaceae bacterium | reverse complement strand
GCCTCGGTCAGGTCGTCCATTCCCACCCGCTCGGCGCCGCGCCGGGTTGCGTGGATCGCCGCCTCGTTCACCAGATTGGCCAGTTCGGCGCCGGTAAATCCCGGGGTCAGCCCGGCCGCGGCGTCGATATCGAAATCGGGCTCTACCTGGATCTTGCGCAGATGGACGCGCAGGATTGCCGCGCGCCCGGTCTTGTCGGGGCGGTCGACGACGATCTGGCGGTCGAACCGTCCAGCGCGCATCAGCGCGGGGTCCAGCACTTCGGGCCGGTTGGTCGCGGCCAGAAGCACAATACCGTCGCGCGGGTCGAATCCGTCGAGTTCGGCGAGCAACTGGTTCAGCGTCTGCTCTTTTTCATCCACGCCCCCGCCCAGCCCGCCGATCGCGCGGCGTTTGCCCAGCGCGTCCAGCTCGTCGATGAAGATGATACAGGGCGCCGCCTTGCGCGCCTGTTCGAAGAGGTCGCGCACCCGCGCGGCGCCGACGNNGACGAACATCTCGACGAATTCAGACCCGGAGATGGAAAAGAACGCGACCCCGGCCTCGCCCGCCACGGCACGCGCCAGCAGCGTCTTGCCGGTGCCCGGCGGCCCGGACAGCAGGATACCTTTGGGCACGCGCGCACCCAGCCGACCGAACAGCTCGGGCTTTTGCAGGAAATCGACGATTTCCTTGAGCTCGGCCTTGGCCTCATCGGCGCCTGCCACGTCATCGAAGCGGACGCCGGTATCGGTTTCGACCCAGATCTTGGCCTTGGATTTACCGACCGACATCAGCCCGCCCATGCCCTGCCGGTCGGCAAACCGCCGGAACACGACCATCCACAGGGCAAAGATGAAGACGACCGGCATGACCCAGGACAAGAAGGCCGACAGGACCGTGTTTTCAACCGTGCCGTCGAACTCCACATCGGCGGCGGCAAGCCGGTTGGTCAGGTCGTCCGGCACGATATTGGTCACGAAATGCGTGTTGCCGTTCTGCGGCGTGGCATAGGTGCCGCGAATCTGCTCGGCCTCGACCGAGACGGTGGCGACCTGACCGGTCTCGAGGTGTTGCAGGAAGGTGGAATAGGAGATCCGTTCGGTGACGCTGCCGCTGGCCAGCCAGGATTGCACCGCAAGCAAGAGAAGGAATGCGGCAACGAAATACCACAGGTGCAGTTGTTGGCGTTTGTCCATCGTGGCGGCTCCGGTCAGGGGGGCGTCAGGGGCGCGACGCGAGGCCACCGTGTCAAACACCCGGTGCGCATGCCTTGCGTTGGATCAAGGTTTCCGCAGTCAGGGCGGCCATTCGAGATCGACCCAGACCAAGGCATGACGCGCATCCCCAGCCGGCCAGGAAAGACCCGCGTCCACGACGGCGAGATCGGCAGAGGGCAGGGCGTAATCGACGCGCAGCGCGCCGGGGCCGTCGGGCCAATGAGCGGTCGCGGTGTCGGTTGCGCCGGTTGCGGGCAAGGGGGCCGATGGGCGCGGATCCTGCAGCTGCGGCAGCGAAAGCAAGGCGCGCATCTGCCTCTGGTCGCCATCGCCGCGTTCCGGGTCGAGATTGGCATTCGCCAGCAAGACAAAGGGCGCCGCGGGCAATGGCCCGAAACGCCCGCCGAGGCGATGATGCCAGAAGGCGGTCTCATCCGCGTTGCGATTGAAATTTCGGTTTTCGGCCCCGCCGAATACGGGCGGACCCGCGTGATAGGCCAGGATCGACAGGCGTGCGCCCCTCACCCTCACCGGCACCTCGAAGGCGGCGACCGAGGCCAGGCGCTGTATCGCGAAGACGGTTTCATCGGGAAAGACCCGGCCATCGCGGCGCGGCAGGCGGGCGTCGGGCAAGTCACGCCACAGAAAGCCGGTATGATCGATCAGCGCGTCGGCGTCGATCGGCCAGCGCGAGAGTAGCGCAAGGCCTCCACCCCCGGCGAACTCTGCCCAGCCCTGCGCGTCGTCGTTGGTCCCCAGGCGCCCGTCCCCGTCCAGATCGAGACCGGTCGCGATGCCGGTATTGGGGCGGGGCGCAAGCGTGTGAGGCATCGCGTGTCCCCCCTCTGTCAGCAGCGCGCCAAACGCGGATAGGGCGGCGCCGGTCAGGTCCCAATCGAAATCGAGCAACAACAGAATGTCCGGGGCGAGGGCGGTGATCGTGTCGCGGGCGCGGAGCACATCCGCTTCGGCCCGGCGGATGTCGCGTAGCAAGATACCCGGACCGTTGCGTCCGAGCCCGGCATGATAGACCGCCACCCGCAGGCTTTCATGGGCGCGCGCGTCGGCCGCGGTGGATTGCGCGAAAGCGGGCGAAGACGACAGGGCGAGGAACAGCACCCCGGCGAGCGCGCGAAGCCCCGCCAGCACCGCGATCAGGCGGCGATGAACGCGTTGCCCTCGGAATCGGCGAAGCGGCGACGGCTGGCGCGGATCATGCGCGCCACGCGGGCCATGGCCACGCCCCGCATCACCAGTGCCGCCGGCAGATAGGCCCACAACAAGATCCCCCAGACATAGCCCATCGGCGACAGCAGGGTCAGCGGCTTGATGAGCAGCGCCGACGCGATGACCGCGCCCGGAAGCAAGAATGGCAGGACAAGCCCTAACAGAACGTTAATGCGGGCATGGCGGTGCAGGCGCAGCACCACATCGTTGCCAGCGGTCGGATCGAAGGTCGGCAGGTTGATCCAGACGTTGAACGGCCCCGAGCCCATCGGCCAGGCGTTCAGCTTGATCGCGGTGACGAAACCGAGAACGGTCGTGATCGACAGGACCATCGCCAGCGCGGCGCCATCGCGGACCAAGGCGAGATGTGCGGCGGGGACCGAATCGGGCAGCGCCGAGACCAGAAGATGCACCGGGCTACCCGTGAAATCGAGCAAGCCGCCACAAGCCCCGGCCAGCGTCGCCGCCAATTGGCTGAGCGTTCCCGGTTCTGCCAGGTTTCGTTGCAACAAGGACAACAAGACAGCGATCAGCACGATCAAAGCAAACCGCGACCGGTTGAACGGGGCGGCAAAGCGGAACTCGATCAGGCCGGGGTATTCCGAGGCATATTCGGCGAACACGATTCCCCCGGCAAAGATCGCCAGCAGCATCATGCTTTGTGCGGTATCGGGCGCCGTTGACGGAATCGCCAGCGCCGGAAAGATCGCCAGGACAGCGACCAGAAGGGCGCGCGCTGCGGCACCCGGCACATTCGATTTCGCCTTGTTGTCACCCATGCTCATCTTCCTTGCCGGCTGGTGAGAGCCGGTGGAGAATTTGTTACGATCCAGGATTGTGACCGTCTGCCTCAATTTTGCCACAATTGTGCCCATTTTCACGCATCCCCGCAAGAGTCACCATGACTGTGCGAAAAGAGCGGCGCGATTTCGAGGCTGAACTGTCGCAGCTTTGCATCAACTTTGCGGAAAAAAGAAGGCACCCCCGAAGGAGTGCCCTAATATCTTGCTATGTCTGGACAATTACAGCCAGGGGAACTGCGCCTTGGCGCGCGATTCAAAAGCGTCAATTGCAGAGACTTTTTCCAGCGTCAGACCGATGTCGTCGAGGCCGTTCAACAGGCAGTGCTTTTTGAAGGCGTCGACCTCGAACGGGAATTCGGTGCCATCGGATGCGGTGACGACCTGCGACTCCAGATCGACGGTCAAGCGGGCGTTCGCGCCCTTGGTCGCGTCGTCCATCAGGTGATCGACGGCCTCGCGCGGCAGGACGATCGGCAGGATGCCGTTCTTGAAACAGTTGTTG
>JAGRMK010000159.1:1185-3443 GCA_020441345.1 Paracoccaceae bacterium | reverse complement strand
CCAATGCCGGCATCGCCGAGGGCAAGTCGATGGCCAAGATGGACCTCGCCTTCTGGCGCAACATGATGGCGATCAACCTCGACGGCGCCTATCTGACGGTGCGCGAATGCCTGGGCGGCATGCTGGCCGAGGGCTGGGGGCGGACGATCTTCGTCGCCTCGATCGCCGGGCTGAAGGGGCTGAAGGGGGCGCCGGCCTATTCGGCCTCGAAACACGGGATGATCGGGCTGATGCGCGGCCTGTCCGAGGAATACATGGGCTCTGGCCTGACGTTCAACGCTCTGTGCCCGGGCTATACCGACACAGATATCGTGTCGCGCAACACGCAATCCATCGCCGACCGCGCCGGGATTCCGACCGATCAGGCACGCTCGATGATGGTCAAGACCAATCGCCACCGGCGCCTGGTTACTTCGGAAGAGGTCGCTGCGGCCGCAGAGTGGATTTGCGGACCGCATTCCGGCAGCATCAACGGCCAGACCGTCGAGATCGCCGGCGGCCAGATGTGACCCCCGCTGCATGCCCGGCCTGAGCCGCCTGACTGCGGGGCTGCCGCTGCCTGTTATCCTGCTGACCTACGGGTTGGCGGGTATCGGCGGGTTGCTGGCCTCGGCTATGGGGCTTCCATTGGCGATGTTACTGGGCAGCATGATAACAACCGCAGGCGCGGCAATGCTGGGCCTGCGGTTTTTCGGCCACGCCCCGAGCGTGCCGCAAAAATGGCGGTTCGTCCTGGTGCCGATCATCGGCGTCGCCATCGGTGCCAGCTTTCCCGAGGATTTTCTGACGCAGGCCCGGCAATGGTGGGTCACGTTGGCCGCACTCATGGTGTTCATCCCCATCGCGCAGGGGTTGGGCTTTGGCCTGTTTCGGCGGTTTGGACGGCTGGACCGCCAGACCGCCTATTTCGCCGCGATGCCCGGCGGGTTTATCGAATCGCTGGACATGGGCGAACGCGCCGGGGCCGACATGACGATGTTGATCATGTTGCAGTTCCTGCGCCTGATTCTGTGCATCGTTCTGATCCCCATAGGTTTTTCGATCTTTGAAGGGCATGCGGTGGGCGGCGCTGCGGGCATGAGCCTTGCCACGCGCGAGCCTTTGTCGGCCTTTGACGCCGGGTTTCTGGCCATGCTTGCGCTGCTGGGCTGGTTCATCGCCAGCCGCCTGAAAATGCCCGCCGCCGTGCTGTCCGGGCCGCTGCTGCTCAGCGGTTTGGCGCACGCAACCGGCCTGACCCATGCCGCGCCACCCGGCTGGACGATCCTTGTCACGCAATGGATCATGGGGGCTTCGCTGGGGGTCCGGCTGGCGGGTTTCAGCAAGGGGCAGGCCGGCATGGCGCTGGTGCTGTCGGTGGTCAATGTCTCGGCGTTGCTGCTGATCGCGCTGTTGATCGCGTTGACTCTGTCCGGTCCGGTCGGAGAGCCGGTCTCCGCGGTTCTCCTGGCCTTTGCGCCCGGAGGCGTCAGCGAGATGTCTCTGGTTGCGCTGTCGCTGCATCTGAGCGCAGTCTACGTGACGCTGCACCATCTGGCGCGCATCGTTCTGGCCGTGTTGTTCGCCCGATTCGGGCAACGCTTCGTGCCCGGCGCCCCGTGATCATTTCGTCAGAATCAGCTTTCCGGCGCGGGTGATCCGCAGATCATACAGTTTTCCGTCCAGCTCGATCCGCGCCTGCGTTCCGCCATCAGTCAAGGCGCGCGCGGAGTGCACCGGCAAAGTAGAGCCATGACCGGACCCGATGCCGGGCCGGGTTTGGTGAAATGTGGTCTGGGTCGTGTAAGACATCGGTAAACTCCTGGTCGCGATGCCTTTTCTGACTATTTCCGTCAGCTATGTCAATCCTGATTTTAATTGTCGGGTTTTGGATGCTGGCCGCCAATCGCTTCGGTCACTTCGGTCGCGTGCCGGGCGACCATCGCACCGATCCCCGGCAAAGCCTCGGGCGGCATGCGAAACACCGGGCCAGACACCGAGATCCCGGCAACCGGCTCTCCGTGGGTGTTGAATACCGGCGCCGCGACACACCGCATGCCAGGCGTGCGCTCTTCGTCATCCAACGCATAGCCACGCGCCCGGGTCTGCGCCAGATCGGCCTGCAACTGCGCAAGCGTGGTGATCGTGGCCGGGGTAAACCCCGCCAGATCCCCGGCACGGCCCAGCGCCTGAACCCGCCCCGCCGGCAACCAGGCCAGCAGGGCCTTGCCGATCCCCGACGCGTGCATCGGGCTACGCGTGCCCGGGGGAAAGAAGGC
>JAGRMK010000159.1:0-1081 GCA_020441345.1 Paracoccaceae bacterium | reverse complement strand
GCGCGGGCGCGTTCGACGACATTGGTTCGCCGCAGGAACGCCGCCCCCGCCCGGAATGCCCCCGGCCCGACGTGCCAGACCTGGCCGTGCACGTCCATCTCGACCATCTGGTGCTGCGCCAGCGTGGTCAGCACGCGATAAACCGTCGCGGGTGATTCGCCGCCCGCCTGCGCCAATTCGCTCAGTGTCAGACCATCCGATTGCGCGAGTCGATGCAGCAGGCTCATCGCCCGATCCAGGGCGCGAACGGTGTTCTGCTCGGTCTTGTCATGAAAGGCGCGGGGGCGCCCCCGGCGTGGGGTTTCGGCCATGCATCACCAGAAGTAAAAAAAGATTTTGAACTACGAAAAAATCTAACACATTCGCATCGCAGGGAAAATGCTATTTTTCCGCAATATGAAAAATAATTTCAAAAAAATTGTGCCACGCACCGCCCTAAGCCTATCTTGCGATCAGACACAGAGGAGCGCCCCATGCCCGCCCAGAACCCGGTCTTCATTCCCGGCCCGACCAACATGCCCGACGCGATCCGCAAGGCTTGCGATGTGGCAACCATCGACCATCGTTCGTCCGCTTTCGCGCGCATGTTCCGACCCGCCGTGGCCGGTGTCCGCCGCGTGTTGAAAATGATCGAGGGCGAGGTCTTCTTGTTGCCCGCGACCGGCACCGGCGGCTGGGAAACCGCGTTGAGCAATACGCTCAGCGCCGGGGATACCGTGCTGGCCGCCCGGTTCGGCATGTTCAGCCAACGCTGGATCGACATGTGCCAGCGCCATGGCCTGACAGTGCAGATCCTGGATGCACCCTGGGGCGAGGGCGCCCCGCTGGCCCGGATCGAGGCCGCGCTGCGCGCCGATACCGGCCACGCAATCAAGGCCGTACTGGCCACACATAACGAAACCGCAACCGGCGTGACATCGGATATCGCCGGTCTGCGGCGGGCGATAGACGCCGCCGGGCACCCGGCGATGCTGATGGTCGATGGCGTCAGTTCGATCGCGTCGATGCCATTTGAATTCACGGGTTGGGGCGTGGATATCGCCGTGGCGGGCAGTCAGAAAGGCTTCATGCTGCCCGCCGG
>JAGRMK010000158.1:4756-11334 GCA_020441345.1 Paracoccaceae bacterium | reverse complement strand
GAGCACCTGGAGCGGCTCAAGAACGCTGGTGGTGCGGAAGTGGAGCGTCCGTTCATCGTCCACCGGACGATGGCCGATCCGAGGTTTCTCGACCCAACGCTGGAACCCAATGACCGGCAGCCCGGCTGGTGCTACCTGGGCGATCCTGAAACCGTAAACACCGGGCCAGTGGGGCTGGCACGCTTTTCGACGTTGCGCGCATGGTTGTCGCAATGGTCCCCGGATCATTCCCAGGCCGACGCCGAAACCTGCTCGGCGCGGATCCGCTGCCCTTTGCTGGTCATCGAAAACACCGCCGACGACGCGGTGCCGACCAGCCATCCCGAATGCGTCTTCAAGGCCGCGGGATCGCCCGACAAGACGTTCCTGCGCATCGAAAATGCGACCCATTATTACCGCGATCAACCTCAACAGCAGGCTGAGGTCGTCGGCGCAATACAGGCGTGGTTGAGCAGGACGCTCTGATCTGGAACCGGAAAGTCACCATGAACAAGCCTCACAGGTTGGTCGCCAAAACCTCCCTGTGTTGTGGTGCAAAGAATTGAGGATATCTCCATGACGCCCCCTTTAAGCGGGATCCGCGTACTTGAACTGGGTCAGTTGATCGCCGGTCCCTTCTGCGGACAAATGCTCGCCGATTTCGGCGCTGAGGTCCTCAAGATCGAGCCGCCGAAAACCGGAGACTCCATGCGCCAGTGGGGGCGCACGGATGACGAAGGGCGCCCGGTGTGGTGGTCGGTGATCGCGCGCAACAAACGATCCGTGACTCTGAACCTTCGCATGAGCGAGGGGCAGGAAGTTCTGAAAAAACTGGTCGCCGAAGCGGATATCCTGATCGAAAATTTCAGGCCCGGCACGATGGAGCGCTGGGGCCTGGGTTATGATGCCCTGTCGCAGATCAATCCGCGGCTGATCATGGTGCGCATTTCCGGGTTCGGCCAGACCGGGCCCTATGCCTCGCGGGCCGGTTTTGCCTCGGTCTGTGAAGCGATGGGAGGGCTGCGCTATATTGCCGGATACCCCGACAGACCCTCGGTCCGCGCCGGGATCTCGCTGGGCGACACGCTTGCTGGAACCTTTGGTGCCATGGGGGCTTTGCTTGCACTTCAGGCCCGGCATCAGACGGGCAAGGGGCAGGTCGTCGACAGTTCGATCTACGAATCCTCGCTGGCAATGACTGAGGCGATCGTCGCGGAATTCGACGCCGGCGGTCACGTTCGCCAGCGCACGGGCCCCTCTTTGCCAGGAATTGCACCGTCCAATGCCTATCCTTGCGCGGACGGGCGCGACATCATCATCGGAGCCAATCAGGACACGGTTTATCAGCGGCTGTGTGCCGCAATGGATCGCCCTGATCTGGCCACGGATCCCCGCTTTGCCACCCACCGCGCGCGCGGTGAGCACGCGGCCGAGATCGACGCGATCATCGCTGACTGGACCGCGCAGCACGTCTCGGCGGATGTGTTGCAACGGATGACTGAGGCGGGCGTTCCGGCGGGTCTGGAGTTCACGGCAGCGGATATGCTGAAAGACCCGCACTATCTGGAACGCGAAAGCATCGTTCGCGTCGAAGACCCCTCGGGAAAATCTCTGGCGATGCAGAACGTCTTTCCCCGACTGCTTTCGACTCCTGGCGAGATCCGACACACCGGCCCGGCACTCGGGCAGGACACCGACCATGTTTTGAATGACCTCCTGGGACTGTCCGAAAACGACGTCACCACACTGCGCAAGCTGGGTGCGATCTGAACATGCCGTCCTGCTGCCTTGAAGACATCATCGGGGATACAATGCATCATCCTGTCGAAATCGTCGAAGTTGCTCCGCGCGATGGCTTTCAGTCCATCGCCGCACCGATTCCGACCAAGGCCAAGATCGAGATTATCGAAGGCCTGATCGATGCAGGTCTGCGCCGCCTTGAGATCGGCTCTTTCGTCAGCCCGCGCGCCGTGCCGCAGATGGCTGACATGCCGGATATTGCCCGGCATTTCCGTTCCGATTCCCGCGCACGCCTGTCGGTTCTGGTGCCGAATGCGAAAGGTGCCGAGATGGCCATGACCCATGGGCTGCGCGAGATCGTCTATGTGTTTTCGGTTTCGGAAGCCCATAACCAGAACAACGTGCGCCAGTCGGTTCAGCAGTCTATCGACGGACTCGCCAATGTCGTTTCCGCGATCTCGAACGAACCCGATTTCCGGCTCAGGGTTGATCTGGCGACGGCGTTTGACTGCCCCTTTGACGGCGCGGTCCCCTTTGACGCTGTGCGCGCAGCCATCGAGCGCGTTACGGATCTTGCGCCCGCATGCGAAATTGCCCTGTGCGATACGACCGGGCGGGCGACACCGTTTGCCGTTCAGGAACGCATGCGCGCTGTCCAGCGCCTGGCCGTGCCGCCGTCCTGCACTTGGGCTTTCCACGGCCATGACACCTATGGCATGGGCGTTGCGAACGCCTTTGCCGCGTATCAAGCCGGGATTGGTGTCCTGGACGTTGCTGCCGCGGGCCTGGGTGGTTGTCCCTTCGCGCCCGGAGCAACCGGGAACACCGCGACGGAAGACCTTGTCTATGCCTTCCTGAACTCTGGCATTTCGACCGGAATCGACTTGGTGTCGTTGCTTCTGGTTGCGGACCGGATCGCCGCGATCCCCGACGCCAAGGTCGCCAGCCACCTGCGCAACGTGCCGCGTGCTGCGATGCAAGAGCGGATGCGTCAACCGTGACCCGCGCCCCGGAAGGTCCCTCGCCGCGACGCAGGGTCGGCGAAACCTGACAAAGCAGACGACATGAGGAAGATCCGGTTCACCGGGGTGCAGGTTATCCTTGGATCCCCGCAACCGGCGCGCTTGGCCTGCCCGAAACGGACCCCGATCACCCCAAAGGATTCACGCAATGAACGCGGGATGACCGGGGCAGGTCAGAGCCGATCAGCCCCCGAGGTCCTTCAGCGATATCTCGACGGCCTTCTTTAGCTCGTCTTCGCTGGCGTGATGGGCAGCCAGGTAGAAGGTGAGCTTGGTCAGGAACAGCTCCCGCCTTGAACCGGCGGTATCAATGCCTTCGGCGAGAGAGTCATTGACCGTTTCCAGCTTGGCCAGGGGAATCGTTCTTTCAGTCATTTCGTCGCCTCCAAGCATGAGTGGGCTTCAAGCACGGTGTCTACCTTGTCCAGATCATGCGACGTCCAGCGACCGCATACATGCATGTCGGGTCGCAGCAGATACATACCGCCTTGGGTCAAGCCATAGATCGTTGCAAAGCTCGAGGCGGCCGAACTGATATCGACATCGGCATTGGTCGCGCCGCCGTTGACCGAAATCACCCGGACACGGTCACGGTTGGCAAGTTTGTTCGCATCCACTGCCCTGTCCCCGCCCCCAAATATCAGCAGGTGGTAGCCGAATCGGAAATGGTCAAAGAGAAAGTCGTCGGTGCCCAGTTTGACATTGCGGGCGACGGCGCCGTTCACGATACCGCCGGAGATTGACGCATTGTCGTCATCCGCTGCATTGAGCCGGCTATCGAGGTACACATGCGGGCGCGACGTGCGCCAATGCATCAACTCGGCGCAAAACGGGTCGCTTAGCGAAAAGCTGAGGATCGCGGACCGGAGCAACTCGTAGCCTTTCGTCGGCGGATCCATCATGCGGGTGCTTTTGGCAGCTTCATCGCAGATCTCGCGAGCGGCCTTCACACGTTCGGTGCTGTAGGTATCGATCAGGTCGATGCCTGCGTCGCCCGTGACCACCATCGCCAGTTTCCAGGCCAGGTTTTCAGCGTCCTGAAATCCGGTGTTTGCGCCTCGAATGCCAAAGATCGGCAGCAAGTGCGCGGCGTCTCCGGCCAGCAGAACCCGGCCCTGGCGATAATCTGGCAATGTCTTGGTGTTGGCCGAATAGACAGAGGCCCAGTCCAACTCCCAGTCGACAACTTTGCCAACCATGGCCATCAGGTCGTTCACCCGTGACGCGAGCAACGCTGGCTCCAACGCCGTTTCCTCGGTCTCACCCTCGGGCAGGCGATAGTCCAGACGCCACAGATCATAGGGCTGTCTGTGAAGCAGGATAGAATTGCCGGGGTTCCATTCAGGATCGAAGTAGCAGCGCCGCTCTGTCGCGAAATCGAAATCGGGTGCCTTGATGTCGACGATGACGAACTTGCCGCCGTAGGCCGCACCTTCCATGCGCAAACCAAGTTCCTTTCGAACGACCGAGCGGCCGCCATCGCAGGCCACCAGCCAATCGGCGGACAGGGTATATTCCCCTTCGGGCGTATCCAGACGGGCCCTGACCACGTCGCTATTTTCTTCAAGGCATACATATTTCGTCTGCCAACGCAGATCGATCAGATCCGACTTTTCCGCGCAATCAACGAGGTATTCTTCCCAGTATTGTTGCGGGTTGTTGGTGACCGGCGCGAACCGGTCGTTTACGTCGGTCGGGATCTCCATCCTGAACACTTCGGTTCCGCGGTAGAACGAGCGACCAAAATTCCAAACCAGACCGTTTTTAACGAAGGGCTCGGATGCCCCTGCCTGCTGCAACACCTCCATGGACCGGCGTGTCGCGGCAACAGCCCGACTACCGTGAGAGACCTGTGCTTCACTCTCGATCACAACACTCGGCACACCGGACTTGGCGAGCAAAAGGGCGGTGGTCAGGCCGACCGGACCAGCCCCGACGATGAGCACCTTGTGCCGCGCTTCGGGGTTGGTCATTTCCGGGGGCGTGGAAAACGGATGGATCTTGTAGTCGTAGAAAACAGACGCCCGCTTTTCGAGATTTGGCTGATGCATGATCTATCCTCCCAGGTTCGGTGTTGCGGTTGGTTATGACGATGTTCTGCAGTCTGCTGATCAACGGGGGGCGCAATTTGGTCTTCCTGCATGTCCGCTTGCGTCCGGATTTCGCTGACGCGAGGCGTCGGGGCGCTGGCCACGTGTCGATGCGCAAAGGGCCTCCAATCGGGTCAGAGATCCTTTCGGCTGTAGATCTGCGCGAGGCTGGTCGAGCCCGCGCCCAGCATGTGACACAGCGAGACGCGGTCCTCGGTTTCCCGGAAACGGCGCAGCGATTCCATCGCTTGAAATACGCCGGACGGTGCACCGGGATGGCCGCGACCGATCAGCCCGCCATCGGTCGAAAACTCGGGCAACCCGAATTTTTCGCGCGAGCCGGGGCCGAAGGCGCCCTTGTCCACCAGATCATCCGCCGCCCCATCATCGGCAAAGCCGAGCAATTCGTAATACATCAGCTCTTCTATGGCGAAAGCGTCGTGGATCTGCACGCAATCGATTTCGTCAAGGCTGCGGCCCGCACGGGCCAGAACGGCCTTGGAAATACTGCGCGTGATCTCGGGCGGGCCCACGATAGCGCCCTCGATGATGTGGAAGGGACCGATCACCTCGGACTGGAACTCGGTCGCGTCGATCCTGGCAACGGTCTTTATCGGGGCCTTGATCCTCTCCAGCCCCGCCTGCGTGGCAAGCACGATGGCCGACGCACCGTAGACCCATTGGGTGCACATCAGCGCAGTCAGCGGATCGGCCACCGGGCGCGACGCCAGGACATCCTCGATCGTTGCTTCCGCGTCCATCTTGCGCGAGGCAAAGGGGATCGACCGCGCGTAGTTGAGGTTCTTGGCGGCGATGCGTGCCAGGGTTTCGACAGTGGTGCCGACATCGTGCATCCTGCGGCGCGCCCACATGCCGAACAGCGCGGGCGGCGGCAGGAACCCCTGCGATGCAATCGGGTCGTCCAGATTGGTCGGCACGTCGTAGCCGAGCACCAGCACAAGGTCCGCGCGCCCGGCCTGCATGGCATCGACCGCCGTATGAATTGCGGCAAGCCCCGAGGCCGAGGCATTCGTGACCTGTACGACCGGGATGCCCGTCAGGCCAAATTCCTTGCCCACCAGGACGGCGGCGGGCGAGGTTGGCATGGCGACGCCACAGTAAAGCGCATCGATATCGGCATAGCGCAGCCCGGCCCCATTCAGCGCCTGAACGCCAGCCTCGCGGGCCAGTTTCCGGCCGCTGCCAAGGGCATGCTTGTTGCTGACCGGCACGGCCCCGCTGGACACGACAAACACATCAGTCATGGCGGAACCTCCACTTCGCGTCATCCCCGTCTGCGATCACCTCGAGCCGGTAGATGCCGCCGATTTCGTGTGGACCGTCGTCGATCTCGCATTGCACACGGACGCCTTCGGGCAGGTCGATCTGGCCATAGAAACGCTTGGCAAAGCGCGTCCAGCTATACAGCGCGCCCTTGCCCGACAGCAGAACCTCTTCGCACGGACGCAGCGAGCCGTCGGCGGCCAGCGGGCGGTAAGGGAAATAGGTCTGACCCGTTTCCTGATCGCGGCTGCCGACCAGTCGGGGCGTGCCGTCGGCTGATAGCCTGATTTTATCCATTGAATGCTCCGGTTTCTGTGGCGCACGGGCGGCAAGAGGCCCCCCGGCATCTGGCTCAAGCGGAATGAAAACGACGGTTCTGTTGCGCCTGCGCGACGAGTCCCTCGGGGGGCGAGAACCGGCTGCCATACCGCGTGGCCAATTCCTCGCATTCTTCGACAAAGCG
>JAGRMK010000158.1:3504-4670 GCA_020441345.1 Paracoccaceae bacterium | reverse complement strand
GCCACGACGCCCTCTTCCAGGGCCCTTGCGGCCTCAAGCCCCTGGGCATGCATCAATCGCAGGCCGATATCCGCGTCCGACACGTCCCATTCGGCCGGGAACAGCGCGGCAAGGCCCTGCCAGTCCCGCATCTTGCCGTCGGGATAGTCATAGATCCCAGCACCGGCATTGCGGCCCAGCCGTCCGGCTGCGACCAGTGTGTCGAGCGCCGCGATCGCGCGCGATCCCCGTTGGGTGACCAAGCTGCCCTCGCGCGTGATCGAGCCAAGGATGTCTTGCAGCAGTTTCAGGCCGGTAAGGTCCGCCATGGCACAAGGACCGATCACCATGCCATAGCGTTTTGCCGCCGCATCGATCCGCGCGGGGGCGATGCCTTCGGCCACCATCGTCAACGCCTCGCCGGTATAGGATGCCACGCAACGGCTGGTAAAAAAGCCGGGGCCGTCGTTGACCACCAGCGGCGTCTTGCGCAGCTGCCTGAGCAGCTTGAGCGTGCGCATGCGCACCACGTCCGACGTGTCGGGGGTCAGGATGACTTCGACCAAGGGCATCCGTTCGACAGGGCTGAAAAAATGTGCACCGATGAACTGCGAAGGCCGTCCCGAATAGCCCGCAAGCCGGGTGATCGACATGGTCGAGGTATTCGAGGCGATGAACGCATCCGGTTTCATCGCCGCGCCAAGATTGCGCATGACCTCGGCCTTGACGTTTTCAATCTCGACGACCGCTTCGATTGCGGCGTCAAAATCCGCGATCCCGTCATACCCCGTCGCATAGCTCAGACGCCCCAGAAGCTCGGCCTGCGCGTCTTCACTCAGGCGACCCGCCTTGACCTGACGCGCCGCGATCTTGCCGATAGCCGCCTTTGCCCGGTCCGCGCCGGCCGCGTCCATCTCGATCATGCGAACCCGCAACCCGGCACTGGCGGCGACATAGGCGATGCCGCTACCCATGGTGCCACCGCCGACGACAACCACCGAGGTGATGTCCTCGACCTGATCGAGATCACCCAGCCCCTTCATCGCCCGTGCATCGCGCGTGGCAAAGAAATTGCGGACGCGGTTCTTTGCCGTGGGAGACAAGACAAGGGTGATGAAGTTTTCGGACTCGATGGACAGCCCGTCTTCCAGCGACTTGCCGATCCCCCGTTCGAGCACATCGAGGAT
>JAGRMK010000158.1:0-3445 GCA_020441345.1 Paracoccaceae bacterium | reverse complement strand
GCTCCAGTGCGGCGCGCTCTTCGTCGGTGGCGGTCAGGATCGACGCCCCTGTATCCCAGGGCTGCACCGCCGGGGCCGTGCGTGCGGCCGCGATGGCGGCGTCCAGCAATTCATCCTTGGGGACGATGGCCGATACCGCACCAAGGGCGAGCGCATCGTCCGAGGTCATCGGCTTGCCCTCGGTCAGATAGGGCAACACCTTGCCCAGGCCGACAAGACGCGACAGGCGCTGCGTGCCGCCGCCGCCCGGTAGCAGCCCGTGCTGAACCTCGGGCAGACCAAACCTGGCATTCGGCGCGGCTATGCGCACATGGCAGGCCAGGGCAATTTCAAACCCGCCGCCGTAGGCGTCCCCGCCAAGCGCCGCGACGATTGTCTTGCCGCCCGTTTCCATGCGTCGGAACATGTCGAGCGTTTTCAGAAGTTCGCGGATTTCGCCCTCGGAGTTCATCGCGCGCATTTCTTCCAGATCCGCACCGACGACAAAGGAGGCCTTGCCGCTGGCCAGGACGATCCCCTTGATCTTGGGGTCGGCGATCAGCCTGTCCATGGCTTCGGTCAGTTCGGCCATCGCAGGCTTCTTGCAGGTATTGACCCTGGCTCCGACCTCGTCCCAGGTCAGGATCGCGATATCGTCTTGTCTGGTGATGCTGATGATTGGCATGTCGTTTCCAGTTGATTGTGGCTGTGTCGGCGCTCAGATCGAGCGGCCGATGATCTCGCGCATGACTTCCGAGGTGCCGCCGACGATCCGCTCGACGCGCGCATCCGCATAGGCGCGCGCAATGGGGTATTCGTTCATGTAGCCCCACCCGCCATGCAGCTGCAGGCAGGTATCGACGGCCCGGCCCAGCATCTCGGTCGTCCACAGCTTGGCAACGGCGCTGTCTACCGGCGTCAGATCACCGCGCAGCAGCCGCTCTACAAGCTGGTCGACATACCCTCGGGCAACGGCGATTTCGGTATAGACTGATGCAAGCTGAAACCGCGTGTTCTGATAGTCCAGCAGAGTCTTGCCAAAGACCTGACGGTTCTTGACGTAATCGACGGTCACCTGATACGCGTGCTCGGCCTTGGCTGCGGCGCCCACGGCGATCGCCACGCGCTCGCGCACCAGACCGCCCATGAGCATCGCAAACCCCTCGCCCTGCGTGCCCAGCAGCGCGTCGCCCGGCAGGCGCATGTCGTCAAAGAAGATCTCTGACGTGTCCTGCGCCTTGTTGCCAATCTTGTCGAGCAACTGGCCCCGACGGAATCCGGGCAATGACGTATCGACCAGGAACAGCGAAATGCGATCTCCCTCGGTCTTGGCCGCGACGACCATCAGGTCGGCAAGCTGACCGTTGGAGATGAACACCTTCTGCCCATCGAGAACCCAGTCGTCGCCGTCCTTGCGGGCCCGCGTCCGCATGCCGCGCAGATCGGATCCCGCGCCGGGCTCGGACATCGCGACGGCGCCGATACAGGTGCCGGCCACCATGCCAGGCAGCCAACGCCTGCGCTGCTCTGCCGACCCGTAGTTGGACAGGTACGGGGCAACCATTTCGGAATGGACAAAGAACCCGGGGCCGTTGGCCCCGGCCCGGGCCATTTCCTCGATCACGACAAAGCTGAACAGGATATCCAGCTCCGGTCCGCCATCAGATTCGGCCACCGTCGGGCACAGCAGCCCTATCTCTCCGGCGCGCTCCCAAACCGCGCGCGATACACAGCCCGTCCTTTCCCAATCGGCGTGATACGGCGCGACATCGCGGGCGATGAACTTGACGACCTGCTCGCGGAATTGTTCGTGTTCTTGTGAATAGATGCGTCGCGGGGTCGGGGTCATTGCTGATCCTTTTTTTGGCGAGATTTCCATAGGTTGCGCAGCACGTCCTTGCGCACCTTGCCGACACCGCTCAATGGCAGGGCGTCGACGAAGGTCACGCCTTTGGGGGTCTTGTATCCGGCAAGCTTTTCGCGCGCCGATTTCAGGATTTCAGCAGGGTCAGGCTCCGCACCCTTTTCCGGAACGATAAAGGCATGAACGGCCTCGCCCCAGATTTCGTCGGGAACGCCGACAATCGCGACGGCACTGACCTGCGGAAACTGCGAGATGACGCTTTCGACCTCGCCGCAAAAGACATTCTCGCCACCAGTGACGATCATGTCTTTCATGCGATCCACGACGGTGATGAAGCCGCCCTCGGTCATGACGCCGACATCGCCAGTATGAAGCCAGCCATCGACGAGGGTTTCGGCGGTCGTCTCGGGCATGCCCCAATAGCCGCGCATGACGCGCGCACCTCGAAACAGGATTTCGCCCGGGGTGCCGAAAGGTTGCTCCTTGCCGTCAGCATCGACCACCTTGGCGTAGGAACTCACACCGATCTTGCCGGTGCGGCCCAGGTTCGGGCTGCCGGGATAATGCTCTTCCGGGGGCAGGAAGACACAGGCCCCGGCGATCTCGGTCTGACCATAGCATTGATAGAACTCGGCAGCCGTAAAGGCTTGCAGCAGCCGGTTGAGCAGCGCAGGCGAGATCGGCGCGGCGCCGTAATACACCTTGCGAACTCTGGCCAGCGCGGGATGATTGCCAACGGTATCAAGCAGGCTGTGAAACTGTGTCGGCACAAGGCTGATCACGTTGACATCGAACTCCTCTATGGCACGAACCAACCCGACCGGGCTGAGATCGTCGAGGAACACATGCGTGCCCTGCGCATAGGTGACGGCATTGCCGCCGGTGCAATCGGCCAGATGGAAAAAGGGTGCGACATGAAGGTAGACGCAATTCTGATCGGTTCTCAGCGCCACCAGCGTGTCCAGCGAGGTGACGTGAAAACCCAGATGCGTGAGCTCGACACCCTTGGGCTTTCCGGTGGTGCCGCCAGTGTAATAGAGGCCCAGAAGCGCGTCGTCGGGCACGGCGACCGGATCGATCGGTTCTGCGCGCAACAGATCGGAAAAACCGATCGCGTCGGGATCGTCGGCAAGCGTAATCCTGATGCCAATACCGATATCGGTGCTGACATCGGTCGCCAGGGCGCGATGCGCCGCGTCATAGGCAATCGCCGCAGCGCCCGAGTCTTGCAGGATCGCAGCGACCTCAACGGCGCTCAGACGGGTGTTGATGGGAACTATAACGATCCCCGCCCAGACTGCCGCGTGGGTAATATCCATATGCTCTGCGCAGTTTCCTGCCAGGATTGCCAGCCTGTCTCCGACTGCAAGGCCAAGGCCTTGCAAGCCGGCCGCCAGTCGCGCCGTTCGATCCGCTGTTTGCGCCCAGGTCCGTGCATAGCCTTTGCCGGCGACGGCGATCCGGTCAGGCGATTGCTGCGCTGCACGCAGAATGGCCAAGCTGGTGCTCATCGTTTTTCTCCCTCCACCCCAATCGCGACACGCGCTTTCGGACGCTCCCTCGCCATAGGCTCCACCCGCCGTTCGTCCTGCGCGGGGGGGG
>JAGRMK010000157.1 GCA_020441345.1 Paracoccaceae bacterium | reverse complement strand
GGCGGGCTGATCGCCAGCCCCGAGAAATTCGTCATGGATTGCGAAGTTCTACAGATGATCCAGCGATATTTCGAACCCGCTACCTTTGCCACCACCCCCGAAGACATCGCGCTGGATGCGGTGAAACAGGTCGGCGCGGGCGGGCATTATTTCGGCTGCGAGCATACGCAGGCGCGCTATACGACCGCGTTCTACAACCCGATCGTCAGCGATTGGCGCAATTTCGAAGCCTGGGCGGCCGACGGCGCCGTGGAAAGCCCCGAACGCGCGCACCGGATCTATCGTGACATCGTCGACACGTTCGAGGCCCCGGCAATGGACGACGCGGTCCGCGAAGAACTGGCCGCGTTTGTTGCCCGCCGCAAGTCCGAAGGCGGCGCCCCGACGGATTTCTGACCCGGGTCGGCACACCCGTCACGCGGGTTCAGTCGCGGTTTGACGCGCCGAAGGTATTCAGGATTTCCTCGTCGCATTTCACGTCAAGATCGTCATCGTCTACCCCGTCGCCTTGCGCCGGAAGCGCGCGGCGCGGCGCCGGATGGTGCACGGCTGCGGCGGCCGACGGATCGAGACCCGGCGCAAGGCGCGGCGTCGTCGGCGGATGTTCCGAGACAAAGGCGCGCATCACGAAATCGACCCCGGCAGGCGAGACCTCGCGCATCCCCTCCTTGTAGAACGCGCCCCGGCCGGCGGGTCCGGTCACCATATCATAGGATGGAAAATAATCAATGAAATCATGTGCATCATAAAGCTCTCCGGCCACCGCGCGCAGCACTGACTTGGAATAGGTCGTCGCGACGGAAACCTGTTGCGCGCTGGCCGTGGCCATCATCGACACCGGGCTGACGGTCAGCATGATTTCCAGTCGCGGGTTCAGGGCACGCGCCAGAGACAGAAACTGTTCCATATCCGCGCGCACCTCGGCTGAACCAAGGTTACGCAACTGGTGCCGCCCCTCGTCATAGTTGCCGCCCGCGGTGCCGGGGCATAGCGGAAAACACGCGCCATCCTCGCGCGACAGCCAGGCCTCGGTCAGGCCCATCGTGAAGACCAGCACATCGGCGCGGGTAAAGACCTCGGCCGTGCGCTCCAGATGCTCGGCGCGCAAGGCGCGCAGTTCGGCGACCGACCCGAAGGGTTCTGGCTCGATGGTCGGGCGGAAGGGATCGACGACGCCCCCATCTTTTTGCCACCAGTCTTCAGCCGGGGTGAACTGCCCGGTCGCGCGTTGCACCAGTTGCACCAGCTGCCGCGAGGTATAGACGTTGCCATACCGCGCCGAATACATCCCATAGCCCCAGTCCAGGTGATCGGACGGCGGAAGTCCCGGCGGCGCGGGCTCCAGATCGACATAATCGTAGCCCGAGGCGCGCAAGTGACGGCCGATTTGCTGGGCGAAACAACTGCCCGCGGTGGCGACCCGCTTGCCCACCAGCGACAGGCGCCGGGTATACCAGCCCCCGATCTCGTCGGGCGCCCGGTCGCCGATGGTGCGGCGCCAGAAGGCGGTGTCGGGCTGACGGTCATAGGGATGCATGGGCGACTGTCCTGTCAGGCGGGGGGTGCGGGCATTCGGCACAGATCGGGCGCGCGGTCGGCGATCCGGTCGAGCATCAACGCGCCAAAGGCGGCGTTGGCGTGATGGCGGTCTGTGGGATCCTTGCGGCGAAAGGCGGAGCGCATGAAACCGCCCTGCGTGCAGGCCTCGGGGCGCTCGACCAGCGCAAGGCCCAACCGTGCCAGCTCTGCCCGCATCACCGCGCGATGCGCCGCGACGATCCCCAGCAGACGTGCCGGCGACACCCGGACGAGATAGCGGTTTTCGCGAAACACGGTCGGCGTGTCGACCGCGAACACCGGCGTGCCCAGACCGCGCAGGAACACCGCCAGATCCAGCGCCGGTTGCTGATCGCGCAACACCAGGTCGCGAAACAGCGCCGCCGAGATCATCCGCCCGCCGTCGGCGATCCCCGGCAGGGTCAGATCACCCTGGACAAGATCGCGCAGCACCCGACCGAACCACATCGGCATGCACAACCCGATGCCGTCGAACCGCGCATCTTCAGGCGGCAACCGTGGCAGACGCTTGCGATAGGTCTCGTCGGTGATCTCGGCATGATCGCCGCGCGGTTCCCAGAAACTCTGGCGCATGTTCAGCCCTGGCCCAAGCGGCTGGATGGTCCAGTCGACATGATCGGGCAGCGTGCCCGCCGCTTGTCCTTGTTCGCGGGCCGTTGCCAGCGCGCCGGTGTGGGAATCCCCCACGATCAACAGTTTCAAGCGGCCAGCCATTCCCGGTGCAGATCTCCGTGTATCACGACGGCGACGACTGTCCGGTGCGGGCCGGACGGAGTCAAGCCATGCCCCCTGGTGCCGAGCGTTCACCGCTTGCGCGCCAGCCGGTCGACCCCGACGACGATAGCCAGAAACACACATGCGACACCCAGGACGACGCCCAGATCGGCCAGTGTGAACGCGCGCAAACCAAACAGGGATTGCAGCGCCGGCACCATCGTCACCGCGGCCTGCGCCGCGACGACCAGCAGCACAGCACCCCAGACCAGACCCGAGGCGTGCACCATACCGCCCAGAACCCGCGCCTGTCCGCTGGCGCGGATCGCAAAGAGATTGGCGATTTCAAGCGCAACCAGCGTGTTCAGGACAAGCGTTTGCACCCCCGCCAGATCGTCACCGCGCCCCAGCGCATAGGCATAGACGCCGAATGCCGCGACCAGGAACAAGGCCGAGACGAACAGCGTCTGCCACAGCAGGCCGCGCGACAGCAGCGATTCCGACGGGTCACGAGGCGCCCGGCGCATCAGGCCGGGGTCTTGCGGTTCGAACGCCAACACCAGGCCCAGGGTGATCCCGGTGACCATGTTGATCCACAGGATCTGCACCGCCGAAATCGGCAGCGCCAGCCCCAGCAGCAGCGCGACGATGACGATTGCCGCTTCGCCGAACGAGGTCGGTAGTTCGAAGCGGATCACCTTGCGCAGGTTGTCGTAGACCCGCCGCCCCTCTTGCACGGCGGCGGCGATCGAGGCGAAATTATCGTCGGCCAGCACCAAGTCGGCGGCTTCCTTGGCCGCTTCGGAGCCCTTGAGCCCCATCGCCACCCCGACATCGGCCCGCCGCAAGGCGGGTGCGTCATTGACCCCGTCGCCGGTCATCGCCACCGACAAGCCGATGCCTTGCAACGCCGCGACCAGACGCAGCTTGTGCTCGGGGCTGGTGCGGGCGAACACGTCGCAGCCCTGCGCGGCCTCGATCAGGGCAACATCGTCCAGCGCGTCCAGATCGACCCCGGTCAGCGCACGATCGGTGTTTTCCAGACCGACCTGCGCGGCGATCGCCCGCGCGGTGACGGCATGGTCGCCGGTGATCATCTTTACGCGAATCCCCGCCGCGCGGCAGGCGGCAACGGCGGCCACGGCTTCGGGGCGCGGCGGGTCCATCAGCCCGACGAGGCCCAGCATTCGCATCTGGCCGGCGAAACCCGCAACCGCCAGGTCGGCCGCCTCTGTCGGCGCCTCGCACAAGGCCAGAACCCGCAACCCCTCTTTGGCCAGGGCCTCGGAGCGACCCAGCCAGGCCGCGCGGTCGGTTTCGGGGGTGCACAGGTCCAGCACGGCCTCGGGCGCGCCCTTGACGTGAACCACTCGTCCCTGCGGACCTGCGTGCAGCACCGCCATGAACCGATGCCGGGCATCGAACGGCACCACGTCGCAACGCGTCCACCCCTCGACGCCAGCTCCGGCCCGCGCAGCAAAGGCCAGCAGCGCGCCTTCCATCGGATCGCCCGCTACGCGCCACTGGCCGTCCTCGTCAAAGAGCCGCGCGTCGTTGCACAGCGATGCGGCGCGCGCCAGCGCCAGCAGGTCGGCGGTCGTGCCCGCCCCTGTTCCGGTGTCCGGTTGAACCACCCCCTCGGGCGCATAACCCTGACCGGTGATCGTCGCCATGCCGGATGCGGTGACCGCCCGCGTCACCGTCATCTGGTTCATCGTCAGCGTGCCGGTCTTGTCGGTGCAGATCACCGAGACGGTTCCGATCGCCTCGATGGCGGGCAAGCGCCGCACGATAGCGCGGCGGCGGGCCATGGCCTGCACGCCGATAGCGAGCGCGATGGTCATGACGGCGGGCAACCCCTCGGGGATCGCGGCGACCGCCAGCCCGACCACGGCAAGGAACAGGTCGGCAAATGGCCGCTCCGACAGCCAGGCCCCCAGCCCCAGAACCACGGCCGAAGCCAGCAGGATCGACACGCTGAGCACCCGCGCGAACTGGTCCATCTGGCGCAGCAGGGGTGTCGTCTGGTCCTCGACCCGCGTCAGCAACCCGCCGATCCGGCCGATCTCGGTGGCTTCGCCGGTGGCGACCACCACGCCGGTGCCGGTGCCCTGCGTGACCAGCGTGCCCGACCATGCCATTGACGCGCGGTCGCCCAGCGGCAGGTCGGCGGCAACCGGGCCGGTCTGCTTTTCGACCGCCAGGGATTCGCCGGTCAGCGCCGATTCCTGGATCTGCAACCCGTGCACCTCGATCAGGCGCAGATCGGCCGGCACCCGGTCGCCTGCCTCGATCAGAACCAGATCGCCCGGCACCACCGCCGCCCCCTCGACCGTGGCTCGCAACCCGTCGCGCAGCACCGAGGCCCGCGGCGACAACATGTCCCGGATCGCTGCCATGGCCGTCTCGGCGCGGCCTTCCTGGATGAAGCCGATCAAGGCGTTGATCACCACGACACCCAGGATAACGGCAGTATCGACCGGGTGCCCCAGCAACAGCGTGACGCCCGAAGCCACGATCAGGACGATCACCAGCAGATTTCCGAACTGCCCGGCCAGCCGCCGCAACACGCCGCGCTGCGGCGGCGCAGGCAAGGCGTTTGCGCCGTGCGCGGCCAGTCGGCGCGCGGCCTCGGCCGTGCTCAGCCCCTCAGGCGGAGTGCCCAGGTGATCGAGCACCGTTTCCACGGCAATGGCATGGGAAGGCGAAAGGTCGGTCATCATCGGGCGTCACGTTGGAACGGGGACGGGTGCGGGGGCGCGGCAGACGCCCCCGGCGCGCCCCTGACTGGCCTCAATCCGCGCTGCCTTCAACCCCCGATAGGCACAGATCCAGCAGTTCGGCCGTGCCCGTCGCGTCAAGCGCATCGAACCCTGCACCTAGCTGTGCGATCCGGTCGGCACGCGCGCGCCCCAGCACCGGGTCGGCGAAATCGTGGAATTTCGCCGCGATTTCGGCGTCGGACAATGGCGCATCGCGGTCGCCGCGCGGCGTGCGCGGGCGGTCCTCGATCCGCCGCCCGTCGCACAGGATCAGCGTCACCTGCGCCCAGCGATGCGCAACGCTGCGCGCGGTCAACTCGGGGTCGTCAATCAGCGTGATCGCCCGGCTGAGTCGCAGGATGTCGGGGTCTTGCAGCGTTGCCAACGTCAGATCCTGTGGACCGATACGCCCACGCGCGATCATCAGCGCCACGGGAAAGGCGATGGCATAGCTGAATTCGTCCAGCGTTTGCGGCTCATGTCCGGCAAGCCGCGTGGCGTAATGAAAGGTGCGGATCTCGGCACCCTGCACGTCTTGTGGCACCAGCGCATGATCGCGCATCAGGTCGCGCACCGCGTCAATCGCCGGATGCGCCCAGCGGCAACAGGGATAGGCCTTGTAATGCGTGTGCTCCAGCGTCAGCCAGCGCGTGCCAAGATCGTGCCAGTGAGGGGCCGCCGCCTCGCCTTCGCAAACCAGCGCCGGGGCGCCGGTAAACCCCTCTCGTGCCAGGCTGGCGGCAACGACACCGCTGGGCGCGCCCCAGCCAACCCCGTCGCGCAGCATCGTCGGATGGTCGATGCAGCGCATCATCGGGCTGCGCGGCCCATGGTATTCGGCGATCCCGGCGGCATGGCGGATCTGACCCGCGTCGCAACCCAGCATCCGCGCGCAGGCAATCGCCACGCCGACCGCCGTCCAGGCCCCCGAGGTGTGATACTCGGCGCAGGTCGCGTGCTGCACCTGACCGGCAAGGTAGCTGGTCTCATAGGCCAGCGCCAGCCACAGCGCCAGGTCGCGCCCGGTGATCGCCTGTCCCCCGGCGCACAGCGCATCGGCCACCGCCAGCACCGCCGGAAAGACCGCCGAACCGGCGTGGCCCTTGTTGGGGGTGGTGCCGTCGTGGGCGTCGATGCTGTCGACGGTGAAAGCCCCCGCCATCGCCGCGCCGGCCGGGCTGCACCGGGTTCCGTTCATCAGGATCCGCGCGCCACCGGCCCGGCCGACACCGAACTGCGCCCGCGCCGCCCGCCGCGCGATCCCCGCCATCTCGGTCGTGGCACCGATCGCCGCCACGCCCATCGTATCGACAAAGCTGCGCCTGAGCAGCGCCAGCAGCGGGTTTGGCAGATCCCGGAACCGCAGGAACAGGGCGAAGTCTTCGAAGGGCACCGGCATGAGCGACTCGCTGAAGAAAAGGACATCACTGGCCATCAAATCGACCAAACCGGCTGCTGTCATGCGGTTTCCCCGAGAGCCCGCGCAAGGCCGCGGATTTCGCCCGCCATCCGCGGCGTGATCTGGATCAAGGTCAGGTCATGGCATAGGCCCTAGCGTGCCTAGGAACCAAGCCATTCAGGCGGCAACCCCGGACGATCCATGCGATTGACCCTGCGAACCAATCTGGCGATGCGCACGCTGATGCACTGCGCCGTGCGCGCGCCCGACACGCTGCGCACCGCCGATGTCGCGCGGGCTTGCAACGCCTCGTTCCATCACGTCGCGCAGGTGGTCAACAAGCTGGAGACCGAGGGCTTTTTGAACACCACGCGCGGACGAGGCGGTGGTATCGCGCTGGCGGTTGAACCCGATGAGATCTCGATCGGCCTGGTGTTCCGGCTGTTCGAATCCGATCTGCCCTTTGCCGAATGCATGGACCGGGTGCGCAATACCTGCCCGCTGTCGGGCGCTTGCCGCCTCAAGGGCATGCTCTGCGAGGCGCTGGGGGCGTTCTATGCCAGCCTGGACCGGTATTGCCTGACCGATCTGATCGAGGGGAACCGCGCGCTCGAGGGAATCTTTCTGACCGATCAGGCTGAAAACGTCTGAACCCTGCCGCGACCGCCCTGCCCCGCGCCGCCTCTCAATCCCGTTCGAGGCCGCGGCTACACAATAATTTCACATGTTAATCCTTGCGCGGGGCGGCGCGAGACCTGTATCAGCACCCGCAAACCCCATACGCGGACCAGAAGCCGCGACCCGGTCGCGCGGAGCCCCTGATGACCACAGACACCCCGATATCGCAGCTCGGCGCATCCCCCGACGCGGCGCCCGACACCCCCGCGCGGCGCGGATCGACCCGCTTGGTGATCGGATCGGTAGCGATGCTCTTGCTGATGGCGGCGCTGGATCAGACCGTGGTCTCGACCGCGCTACCGACCATCGTGTCCGACCTGGGCGGGCTGGAACACCTGTCCTGGGTGGTGACCGCCTATATCCTGGCCTCGACCGTCGCCGCGCCGCTCTATGGCAAGCTGGGCGACATCTATGGTCGGCGCCGGATGGTGTTCTTTTCGGTGGCGCTGTTCCTGATCGGGTCTCTGTTGTGCGGCATCGCCGACAGCATGGGCTTTCTGATCGCCGCGCGCGCGGTGCAGGGGCTGGGCGGCGGCGGGCTGTTCGTGCTGGCGCTGTCGGTGGTCGGCGATGTACTCAGCGCGGCGGAACGCGGCAAGGTGCAGGGCATGTTCGCGGCGGTCTTTTCCGTCTCGTCGATGATCGGGCCGTTGATTGGCGGCTGGTTCGTCGAACAGTTCAGCTGGCACTGGATCTTCCTGATCAACGTCCCGCTGGGGATTCTGGCGGTGATCGGATTTGCGGCCAGCTTTCCGGCGCATGTCGTCACCCACAAACACCGGATCGACTGGGCGGGCGCGGCGATGCTGTCGGTCTCGCTGGCGTCGCTGACGCTGCTGACCGCCCTGGGCGGACGCAGCTTTGACTGGGCCTCGGTGGAATCCTATGGCCTGGCCGGCGTGGCGGCGCTGTCGCTGCTGGCCTTTGTCGCCATCGAAAAGCGCGCGGCAGAGCCGATCCTGCCGCTTGAGCTGTTCCGCGAGAACGTGTTTCGCAACACCTCGGCCCTGTCGATGCTGACCGGGGCGGCGATGCTGGGGGCCGTCACCTTCCTGCCGATCTATCTGCAGATCGCGCGCGGGGTCACGCCGATGATCTCGGGCCTGCTGCTGGCGCCGATGACGGTGGGGATCATCGCCGCGACGACCGTTGCCGGCCGCTACATGCGCAACACGGGCCGTTACCGGGCGCTGCCGCTGGCAGGGATGGCCATTGTCGCCATCGGCGCGGTGATGCTGGCGCAGATTTCGGCCGACACGTCGAGCTGGCTGTTCTCGGGCATGATCGTCGTGTTCGGCTTTGGCATGGGGTTGTGTTTCCCTGTGCTGACCACGGCGGTGCAGAACGCCGTTCCGCGCAAGATCCTGGGCACGGCGACGGCCTCGGGCGTGATGTTCCGCCAGATCGGCGGCTCGCTGGCGGTCGCGGTGTTCGGTGCGATGATGACGGCGCGGCTGTCGGCGGGATTCGGCGGGATGCCCGTCTCGGCCGAGATGGGCCCGCAGGCGATCGCCCACATGCCGCCCGAGGCCCGCGCCATGATCGCCGGCCATGTCGTCGATGCCATCGCGCCGATCTACTGGGTGGTTGCCGCGCTGGCGGTGCTGGGGGTGCTGTTCTCGCTGGTGCTGAAGGAAATCCCCCTGGGCCGCCACACCCGCCCTGCCCCGACGGCCGAGTGATCAGGCATTCGGGCAGCGTCCCGGCTTGATGTCGATCAGGGGCGTGCCATCGAGGGCCTCGAGACCGCGCACGATCAGACGGTTGCCCTGACGGGCCACCAGCGCCACCGTCGTCACCGCGACGGGATTGGGCCGCACCGGCGAGCGCAGGGCAAAGACCCCGCGCAATCCACCGCCATGCGACGGGTCGATCACCAGAAGATCGCGCCGCGCCCGATGGAACCACAGGAACAGGTCGAGATGGTCGAACCGTTCGATCCCCTCGAGCGCGCGGTCCCAGGGCGGGGTCAGCACGACAGTGCTGTCCGGTCCATCCAGGGGCGCGCGCTTGGGGCAGTCCTGCAACCGTTTCCAGGGCGTCTCGACATGGCCGATGAAGCCCAGTGTCGCATCCTGGCCCAGGGGCACGTCGGTGGTGATCTCGCCGGGTTTCAGCGCCTTGTGGGGCATGTCAGGTCTCATCCGCGATGAAGTCGGGCACCAGCCCGGTTGCGTCGATATAGGGCTGCGGGGTCTGCCCGGCGAAAAACCCGTGGCCGGCCACCAGCACGGTGAAGCACCCGGCCGCACGGCCGCCCAGAATATCGGTGTGCAGGGTATCGCCGACCATCGCCACCCGGTTCGCGGGCAGATCCAGCGCGCGCAAGGCCGCCTCGAACGCGCCGCCGAAGGGCTTGCCATGGAACTCCACGGGGACCGGCAGCGCAAAGGCATAGTGCCCAGGCTCCCAGGTGAAGCCCGCCTCGCGCGGGGCGACGATATCGGGATTGGCGCAGATCACCGGGCGCGGTCGGGCTGTCAGCGCCGCCACCAGCGCCGCCTGCCTGCGGTCATCCCACCCCTGCGATCCCAGAAACAGAAACCCGTCCGCGCGCTCCAGCAGCGCATCGTCCAGGGCGCGCACATCGCCGGGCAGATCGTCGAACCCTGCCCCTGCGGGCGCGATCGCTGCCCAGCGCCCACCGCGCCCCGCCAGCGCGGCCGCGGCCAGGTCGCGGCTGGCGATGACGTCGCCGTCGCTGAAATCAAAGCCCCAGCGGCGGTATTTCTCCAGCGCCTGTTCGCGCGTTGCCGCCGCGCCATTCGTCAGCACCACCACCCGCTTGCCCGCCGCGCGCATCTGTTGCACCCGTTCGACCGAGCGGGCCAGGACCCCGTCGCCCACATTGAGCACCCCGAACGCATCGAGGATGAAACCGTCATAGCGCGCGATCACACCGGTCAGATCGGGGATCCGGTAGCTGAACGGGGGAAAACCCCGCGCGGCCCGGGGCAGATGATGGGCAA